>NZ_KV811100.1:152437-202976 GCF_001813005.1 Streptococcus sp. HMSC062H02 | reverse complement strand
CGGAGCGAGACGGACTAGTAGTCACATAACAAAATCCACTCGATTGAGTGGATTTTTTTATTACTTACTCTTTATTTCCAGCAGTAAATCTTTCAAAGAAATAATGGTCACGGCTAGTAAAATCATAGCCATACCGACAAAATCAATCGCATAAAACTGTTCCTTCATAATCAGAAAGGCAAAGAAAACGGCTGAAATTGGCTCTATGGAAGCTAATAAACTAGACTTAACAGGGCCTATCAGACTAGCCCCTTTTAGGAAAGCTGTATAGGCAAAAACCGTTCCGATGATGATAATCCCAGCAAATGCAAAGAGAAAATCTAAGCTAGTCGGTATGCTGGCCTGTAAAACTCCTGTGAAAGGAATAGCCACTACACCAGAAATAACCATCCCGACACCAATCACCAAAATACTGCCCCACTTCTTAATCAAAGCAATGGGAAGGATGATATAGAGGGCATAGGTTAGGGCAGAAAAGAGGCCCCAGAAAAGACCAGCAGGTGTGACAGACAACTGGTCAAGTTCCCCATGCGTCGCGATAAGAAACGTTCCTCCAATTGCTAAACCAATCGAAATAATCTCAGCCAGAGTAGGCGCCACCTTGTCCTTGATACAAGTATAAATCAAGATCCCAACGGGGCATACATACTGGAGAACTGTCGCCGTGCCAGCATTGGTTTCCTGAATGGCAGAAAGATAGGCAAACTGGTTTAAGAAAAGTCCAAACAAGGCAAACAACAGCACAGATAAAAGGCTTTTTCTGTCCTTTAAAAAAGAAAGGAGTTTATCCTTTGCAGTCACGTAGGATAAGAACACCAATGCCAAGCCTGCAATGATAAGTCGCAAATTGGTCAAGACTAGAGCGGAAATCCCGTGTGCCATTAGGTATTGGCCACTGGTTCCAGACAAGCCCCAAGCAATCCCTGCCACTACTGTATACAGAGTTCCTTTTACGGTTTTTGACATTCTTCTCCCTACTCCTCTTGACGAATGATTTTCATGACTTGATTTCGGTCAACTATCCACTGGGCACGCTCATCCTTTTCATACGTTCGATTGGACAGAAAGATGACAGCTTCCTGCTTCTCCCGATTCCACATAATAAAGGTACCTGTATAACCCGTATGGTCGAGCCAAGCTCCTTCCAGATTCCAGGCTAGGGAACGCTCCTTATCATCTAAAGGAGAAAAATTTCGGCTCAAATCTGCAGCAAAATCATCTTTCAAGTAATGTTCCAGAAAGATCTGTAAATCCTTAACAGTCGAAAACAAACCAGCACTTCCTGCGTGTTTCCCTAAAAGACGGGCTTTGGGATCGTGAATGATTCCGGCATCCACTCCTCTCACTGTTGGTACAGCTCGCTCAACAGGGCCAAACATCGTTTCTTTCATTCCCCATGGTTCCAAAACTTGCTCTTTTATAATCTGATCCAAATCTTGGTCAAAGATTTTTTCCAAAACAAAGCCTAAGAGTAAAAAGTGAACATCTGAGTATAGAAAAGCAGGCTGATTTCGTCTATTGAGGTGAAACATGGCTTCTCTCAATTCCTCTGCACTTAACTTGTCACGGTTGGGAATGAAGGGGTCTAAATCTGTAGCATGGGTCAGAAGCTGCCGTATAGTGATATCAGGATAATCACACTCCGATAAAAAATCCGTCACTGGTATATCAATGTCTAGTTTCCCCTGTTGCCACAAAAAGGTCAAGACTGTCCCCACTCCCACAACCTTACTCACACTAGCCAGATCATAAATCAAACCGCTTTCTGTCTTCAAGCCCCGTTCTGGATCACTCAATCCTAGATAAGACTCTTTCCATTCACCATCCTTATAATACGCAAAAGAGGCCCCGGGATAAATCCCTGCCTCGATTTGATTTTCTATTTTTCTTAGAATTTTTTCCAACTTCATGCTTCTTCAAACCACAATTCAATGTTATTGGTATCTTTACCCAGGAAGAATTTTTCAGACTTAGGGACAAAGTAGCCTGTCTTTTCAAATTTCTGACGAAGACTGGTTAGATCAAAATTTCTTACTAAAAATTTCAACATCGTCAAGTCCCAAGTGACATTGTTTTCAACAGCCAAATCTAGTCCTTGCCCTTTAGTAAAAGTGATTACTTGCGCTACTCCTTCAGGATCAAGTAAGCTCTCTGTCCCCTCAGGCAAACGCAACTCCATAGAAACCTCAAATTGGCTCAAGTATTTTATACCTGTATTTGAATAAAATTCAGGAACAGTTTCCAGTGGAACCAAATCTCTTATATCATTTTCTGCATGAACAAGGATCACATCCTCTTCAGGAGAAACAATCTCAAAAGCATATCCACGACTTCCTTTAAACAAGCGAGGAAGAGACTTCATTTGAGAAAGAAGGGCCTCGATTTCGGAAGGATCCTCAACCTTTATCAAGAGCCTAGCTAGCTTCTTAAGTCCTTCAACTCTGCGAGTTCGCATGCTTGGAGCCTCTTCTAAAATCAATCTCTCCGTACCCGTCTGGTCGCCTAATGAAAGAAAGGCAGACTCTTCTAGTAAGGGTTTCATTCCTAGAGTTTCAATATAAAATATCTCATTTAATTTTCGATTATTAACTTTCAAAGTCGGAATGATCCGAACAATCTCATTCACATCCATAAGTTCCTCCAACTCTTTTATTTTAAAGGATTTTAGAATATTTTACAAGCCATATTTGTTTAAATTAGAAAATTTTCCAAGAAAAAAACTGGGTTTCCCCAGTTTCGTTTCTTATAGGTAAAGTAGTTTGAATAGTGCTACTGCTGCAATTCCCGCTGCAATTGGAGCTACAACCGGAACCCATGCATACCACCATTTTGAATCACCCTTGTGTTGACCAAGAACTGATTTTGGAAGGAGTTCATGAAGAAGACGTGGTCCAAAGTCACGAGCTGGGTTCAAACCAGGTCCAGTAGGTCCACCGAGTGAAGTTACCAAGGCCATTACTAGGAAACCAAGTCCTAAATGAGCAACTGAAAGACCTGCTGCTGTGTGTGGTGCTATTTGAGCCTTAATAGCTAATTCAGAAAAGTCAACTGTTTGATTAGCCTGCGTTGCCATTTGCTTCATGTATTGCATTACTTCCGCACCAAAAAAGTTTTTAGTCATTCCTAGGGCTGCAAAGAACAGAACAAACGAACCGACAAACTCATTGATAAAACCATTTACACTTGCTGCGAAACGTGATTCTTTTGTACCGTGATCAACATTTGAAATCGTTGAGAAAGTACCCAAAATGTTATTAGAATTCTCTGTTTTCAAGTAGTAAGGACGGTGAGTTGCAACAACCATAGCTTGACCAAAAATCGCTCCTAAAACTTGCGCAAGGATATAATATGGTACTTGTCCCCAAGGGAAAAGTCCACTCACAGCAAGTCCAAGTGTGAAGGCTGGGTTGATGTGGTTCCCAGATACATTACCGAACATCAAGGCTGGGATCATAACCCCCATACCGTAACCAACCGCGATAACGAGCCAGCCACTTTGGTGACCTTTCGTACCTTTAAGTTCAACGTTAGCAACTGCACCATTACCAAGAATGATCAGAATGGCAGTTCCCAAAAATTCAGTGGCATATTTAATAGCCCATGTAAAATCCATTTGATAGATTCTCCTTAATTTTTTTAGACAATCCTTATTCTATCAATTTTTAGGCCTTTTAGCAACCGATTTTCTAAAAGAATCTCTGGAAAACGCTTTATTTAACTTATCTTTAAGAAAAGGACAAAAGAAGTCAAACTCCTTTCATCCTATTCCTTACTCTTGACGTTGACCAAAGTCTGCTAACATCTGATCCAGCTCCTCACGACTTGGAGTTGTCAACATATAGAGGATATCTCCTTGTAACTCTGCAAAGGCTGCTGGCATGATTTTCTTAGCCTTAAAACCTCCTTGGTATTTAGCTAGTAACTCCTCTTCTGAGTATACATAATGAGAACTTAAACGCCGAGCAGTCGCCAAGCAATAGAGGGGTTCAAAATATGAACCAGGGAATGGCTCTCCTGCTACGATAGCCGCATAACCTCGGTAGAGGTCAAAAGAGTGGGCATAATTGTAAACATCAATGGTAAAACCACCTGCCGGACGGTTATTATACTCAATAGCGATATAGTCATCTCCCTCACGGAAGAATTCGATATGGAAAAAACGCTCCTTCATGCCAAATTCCTTGACAATGGCTTCACCATACTTACGCAATTTTGGATCCATATCCTTGAGAACATAATAGGCATTATCCATCTTGTAAAGCATGAGATCCAGTGGTGTATGGGCGTAGTCAAAAGTCGTTGAAAAGACAATCTTACCGTCCTTGTCCACTAGTCCGTCAAAGGTACAGATTTCGCTAGAAGTGACAAATTTTTCAAAGAAATAAACGGTTGAATGGTCCCATTCAGCCTTGAAGTGATTTACATCTTCTTCTGTCTCAAGCTTAAAGGTTGCTGCTGCTCCCACACCGTTGTCTGGTTTGGCAATCAATGGTAAACCGATCTCCTCCACAGCCTGAGCTACATCGGTCTCTGTTTTAATCACTGCTCCCGGAACAACAGGTACTCCTGCCTTTTGGAAATGTTTTTTCATTTCAGACTTAAACTTAGTCTTTTTGAGATCCTCTGGTTTGACACCAAAGACATTGAATTGTTCTCTGAGTGTTGCGTCCAGCTCAAGCCAGTATTCATTGTGGGACTCGATGCGGTCGATAGGACCGTGCTTGTAGAAAAGAAAGGCAACTGCACGTTTGACTTCGTCTATGTTCTCAAGATTGTCCACACGGAAATACTCGGTTAGGCTATTGCGCAAAGGTTCATCTAGTTGTTCGTAAGGCTCCTGACCAATTCCCAAAACGGTGATGCCTTTATTAGCTAGCTCGATGGTAAACTGTTGAAAGTTTTGTGGATAGTAGGGTGAAATAACAAGATAATTCATAGGCAACTCCTTTTATAGATTCATGTGACCAAGGAAATAAGGCATTTGTTTACGCCACCAATCCCAGTCATGGGCAACATCATGTCCCCACTCAGCAAACCAGGCAGGGATTTGTTTCTTGTCAAAGGCTTCTTTCAGTTTGTAGAAGGACGGCAGACCATCTTGTTCCCAAGCACCGAGGCCCGTACAGACGACAATCTCCGCCTGACGGTAACGATCGATAAACCAGCCGTCATTCTGATTCCAAATATAATCTACTGGCGAGTTCTGGTAAATAGCATCATCATTGTAGTAATCACCGACAAAGAAACGCGCGTCGTAAACACCGCTGAGAGCAATCACTTTGGTAAAGACATCTGGATGCTGGAGGAAGAAATTGAGTGCATGGTAGGCCCCCATCGAGCAACCTGTCGTCATCATGCCATCAAACCAACCTGTCTTGTGCTTGATAAAAGGAATCGCCTCCTCAATCACATAGCGTTCGTAGGCACGGTGCATCTCTGCTTGGTCGTGACCATTTTTCCAAGTGGCCAACCAGCTCTCGCTGTCCACACTGGATAGAGTAAAGAACTGAACACGGCCTTCCTCGATAAAGGAAGCACAGGCGTCAATCATGCCAAAATCATAGTATTCGTTGTGACTGCCACCAGATGAAGCAAAAACCACAACTGGAATCCCAGCGTGTCCATAACGGTTGAGGTACATTTCACGGTTGAGATTGCCACTCCAGTGGCTGAGATTTTCAATATGCATTGGCTTTCTCCTTTCTTAACTTACCATTTCTCTGCAAAAAATCGAAGACAGTCTGGCAAATTTTCCGACCATGGAATCTCACTATGGATGGCACCAGACTGAACTTTCAAGACCAGATTATCCAAGCCTACTCCACCTGCAATCAAATCACGGTAATACCGAAGCGACGAATCGATATAGGCTTGTTTGATATTGCCAGCCATTAGGGTCTTGTCCGTATCGTCTGCTTCTTCTGTTCCTACATAGATGAAAATGCGCTGTTCAGACGACAATTTCTTACGCTCGATATAGCGGTTAAAGGCTTCTTGGTGAAGCCAGTTAGCAGATGAAAAGACTCCTAGACAACCAATTCGGTCTTGGTACTCTAGTCCGATAAACTGGGTAATATTGCCTCCTAGAGACGAACCAATCATAGCCGTGTGCTGGCGATCAGCTTTGGTACGATAGGTTTCATCGATAAAAGGCTTGACCACCTCCATGACAAACTCGGCATACTCCACACCCTTACCGCCAAACTGCTGGCCTGGGATAGGAGATTCTTGAAACTTCCAAGCCGCATACTCATTCATCCGTCCCATACCATCATTGTCGATGGCTACAACAATCATGCGACTGATGTCAGGATTTCTCTTAATAGCCGGAATAATCTTCCAAGAGTGCCCGATATAAGACTCCTTGCTGTAAAAGACATTTTGCCCATCATGAAAGTAAACAACAGGGTAAAAACGGTCTGTATCTTTCTCATAATCCTTAGGAAGAAGAACACGCACACGACGCTCTTTTCCAGTATAAGGCACCTTAAGTTTGTGTTCTTTCATTTTTAAATAAAAGTAGGAATGATTCATTGTCAGAAAACTCTCTATATTCAAAATTTTATCTTATTATACCATAAAAATAGAAAAAAAGTCAGTAATTGTCCATTTTAAGGATAAATAACTAACTTTTTCATTTGTTTTTCTGAATTCTTCTGGGTTTTCTGATTAGAGGAGATTGTCAATTAACTCATCGACAGCATCTTTTTCAACCTGGGGAGTGATTTCAGTAATCATAATCCCTGCCACTGCTCGCTCAACCAAACCTTCGACATCCATCCGTTTTTCATACTGCTCTGCATTCTCTATCTTAGGATTTGTCTTAGGACGGTCAGGCGCAAAAATAGTACAGCAGTCCTCAAACGGCTGGATTGAAATTTCAAAGGTATCGATTTCCTGCGCAATGTCAATGATTTCCAACTTGTCCATCGTAACCACAGGGCGGATGATGGGAGTGTTAGTCACAGCGTTGATAGTCTGCATGCTTTCCAAGGTCTGGCTGGCTACTTGACCAAGACTTTCCCCATTGATGATAATTAAACCATTTCGTATCTCACGAATACGGTCGGTAATCCGCATCATAAAACGACGCGTCAAGGTCATGAGGTAGGCTTCTGGCGCTTTAGCCTTGATTTCCTCTTGAATCTCAGTGAAAGGCACCTCGATAAACTGGATATTGCCACCAAACTTGGTCAATTTCCGAGTCAAATCGTGGGCTTTCTTGAGGGCACCAGGACTCGTGTATGGCGGACTGGCAAAGTGAACCGCCTCAATATCTACACCACGTTTAAGAGCTAAATAACCTGCTACAGGTGAGTCAATCCCTCCTGACAACATGAGCATACCTTTACCAGAACTTCCCACAGGTAATCCTCCTGCTCCACGAAAAGTTTCATAGGAAAGATAGGCCGCTTCCTCACGAATCTCAACCTGAAGATTAATATCTGGATTTTTCATCTGAGCTTGCACGTTTGGAATGGCCTCGAAAACAGCTCCACCGAGAGTTTGATTGAGTTCACGACTATCCAATTCAAAGTTGTGGTCGCTACGCTTGCTAGTGATTTTAAAGGTCATCCCTTCCTTGTAGATTTTCTTCATAATCTCTTGGACAGCAGACTTCAAAACGTCCACTGACTTTTCAATCTTATACACAGGAGAAAAATTTTGAATTCCAAAGACTTGTTTGAGCGATTCTGCAACTGCTGTATAATCAGCTCCATTGAGGTAAGCGTGGGCACGGTCGCGATCTGCGGTTACCTTAACTTGAGGATAGATAGACAAAACGTCTGAAATATTATTACGAAGTTTATTAATGAAACGCATACGATTTTTGTGTTTGGTTGACAATTCTCCGTATCGAATCATAATTTCTGAATACTGCATAAATGCTCCTATCTTACTTTTCTAGTTTGATTGTAAATTAATTTTAGCTTGGTCAAGAACTGCTCGATCTGACTCATGTCATTTTCCAAGTCTAGGCTTAGACGCACAGCTGACTGGGCCTTTTCTTTGTCCACTCCCATGGCAATCAAGGTCCCCGCAGGTTTTCCTGCCTTGGACGAACAAGCAGAGGTTGTGGAAATGAAAATATCATAGTCTTCAAAGGCGTGAACAATGACTTCACCACGAACACATTTAATCCCAAAAGTCAGGATATGAGGGGCAAAGTCTTCCTCATCTGAAAAGACAAAAATATCTGGATAATCCAGAAGGGCTTGGCGAATGACTGCCTTCATCTGCCCCGTCTTGCTAGTAAAGACAGCTAACTTTTCCATAGACAAACGGAGGGCCTTGGCTGTTGCTGCGATCCCTGCCACATTTTCAGTTGTCGAACGATAGTCTCCCTCTTGACCGCCACCTGTTAAAAGAGGCATGATCCTCTTACCAGACTTGATATAGACAAATCCAACACCTCTGACACCATGAAACTTATGACTTGAGAAGGTCGCGAAATCCACTCGATCTGTCAGATAGTTTTCAGTCGGAATCTTAGCAAGTGCCTGAACCGCATCAACGTGGAAAGAAATAGTCGGCTTATCTGCCAAAAGTTTCGAAATAGCCTCAATAGGCTGGATAGAGCCAATTTCGTTGTTAACTGCCATGATGGAGACGAGAGTCGTATCAGGACGTATCAAATCTGCTAATGCTTCAACATCCACAAATCCTTTCTCATCAACTGGAGCAAAATCTATTTCAAAACCTTGATTTTTCAGCCAGAGTGCTGACTCCTTGACTGCTGGATGTTCAATAGCTGACACAATGATGTGCTTGCCAAACTGGGCTTTTTCAAAGGCCACACCCTTGATGACCCAGTTATCTCCTTCTGTTCCACCTGAGGTAAAGAAGATTTCATCACTCTTCTTTCCAATCAAATCTGCAATTTGCTGCCGGGAAGCATCTAAAATTCGTGTTGCCTGATCTCCCAAACGATGGAGACTAGACGGATTTCCTACAATTTTTGAAGCGACCTGCATGTAAGTTTCAAGTGCTTCAGGATAAGGCTTGGTTGTCGCCGAATTATCAAAGTAGATCATGTTTTCTCACGCTTTCTAAAATCACTCCTTCTATTGTATCACGAAAAGAGACCTGCGACAAGAAAGGGAGGTTTCTCTTTTTTTAAGATTTTTTTAAAGAAATGAGGTATAATAAATCATAATTAAAGGAGAGTATCATGTCTAACTATCGTAGAACTTCAAAACCAAAAACAGAACACATCAAAAAGGGCTTTACTGTCTTTCAAAAAACGATTGCTACCATCGGTAGTATCCTTGGTCTCATCACCGCTACTATTACCATCATGAACGCCATGGATAATAACAAAAACAACAAAAAAGAACCGACGACAACCCAAACAACTGTTGTCAAGGAAATTCAAAAAGAAGCCCCTCAGGAAAATACTACACCTAACAGGGACAACACTCCTACTAAAGAAAATACTCCGCAAGAAGAAACTTCTCAATCCAATAAAAAAGAGGAGAAAAAAGAAGAACAGAAAACAACAACTCAGGATCCTTCTACACCTTCCTCAACAAAAGAAACAAGCGATAATGGAACACAGTCAAATACGACGAGTTCTGAAACTAAAACGAACCAGTAATCACCAAAATAGCTTCTTTCCAAATTTGGAAAGAAGCTATTTTTTATTGTTGCAATACTTTTCGTGGTTTGGTTCCCTCAGCTGGACCGATGACACCTGCCATTTCGAGTTCTTCCATAAGGCGGGTCGCACGATTAAATCCAACTGACAAACGACGCTGAATCATTGAAGCGCTAGCTTTCTGGGTTTCGATAACCAAAGCCTTAGCTTCTTCAAAAAGCGGATCGCCACCAGCTTCACCATCAGAAAAATCTCCTTCATTTTCAGGAACATCTCCTGGGTCAAAGCTGTCATCGTAGTCCGCATCTGCCTGAGCCTTGATGAAGTTTACGATACGTTCAACATCATCATCCGAGATAAAGGAACCTTGCAGACGGACTGGATGATTTTCATCAATTGGTTTAAAGAGCATATCTCCTCGACCGAGCAGTTTTTCTGCTCCATTCTCATCCAAGATGGTTCGTGAATCTGTACCTGATGAAACTGCAAAAGCCACACGAGATGGGACATTGGCCTTGATAAGACCAGAGATAACATCAACCGATGGACGTTGCGTTGCGAGAATCATGTGAATCCCTGCAGCACGCGCCTTCTGTCCGAGACGAATGATGGCATCTTCTACTTCCTTGCTAGCCACCATCATGAGGTCTGCCAACTCATCTACAATGACAACAATCAAAGGCAGGGGTACTTGTTTATACTCAGATTGGCTATTAAATTCCTCGACCTTGGCATTGTAACCAGCGATATTTCGCACACCAACCTTAGCGAAGAGTTCATAACGGTTTTCCATCTCATCCACAACCTTTTGCAGAGCCTTGCTGGCCTTGCGTGGATTGGTCACAACTGGAATCAAGAGGTGAGGAATGTCATTGTAAACGGATAACTCAACCATCTTTGGATCCACCATCATAAACTTGACCTGATCTGGTCTTGCTTTCATCAGAATGCTGGCGATAATACCGTTAACTGCGACTGACTTCCCTGATCCCGTCGAACCTGCAACGAGTAGGTGGGGCATCTTGGAAAGGTCAAAGGTGCGAGCAGTTCCATTGACAGCCTTACCTAGAGGAATTTCGAGGAGATTTTCTGGTTTAGTTTGAGACTGTTCCCAGAGTTCACGGAAGGAAACGGTCGCAATCTCAGAGTTGGGTACTTCAATTCCGACTAAGGATTTACCAGGGATCGGAGCCTCAATCCGAACATCCTTGGCCGCCAGAGCCAGCGCTAAGTCGTCTGCCAGATTGGAAATACGGTTAACCCGTACTCCAACTGCTGGCTTGACTTCATACTTGGTTACTGATGGCCCAATTTCAGCCCGTTCCACCGTCACCTTGATACCAAAGCTAGCAAAGGTTTCTTCTAGGATTTTGATATTTTCTCGAACAATCTTCTTTTCCTTGGACTGATCTTTGGGTTTATCTGGCGCAAAGAGTTGCAAGCTTGGTAACTTGTATTCAAGGGCTTCCTTGGCAGAAAAATCAACCTGTACCTCTTCATCCTCAAAATCCTCTTCCACAACAGGAACGTCAAAATCTGTTTGAGGGAGGATAATCTCCGGTTCGATCCACTCTTCCTCAGGAATTGGTGGGAAATCGTAGTCTGGTACTTCAGATAAGATTTCTCCCGTTTCAGGATCTACAGGAGGAAGTGGCAGCGCATCCTGTTCTTCTTGTTCTCTCTGAATTCTGGCTGCTTCTTCAGCTTCTTGACGAGCCTTCTCTTCTTCTCTCTTGATGAAGCGTTCCTGTTTTCTCTGTTCCTGTTTTTCCATGAAGGATCTGAACTGAGCTCCAATAAAGGCTGCAACATCGTAAATAGACCAGGGACTAACCAAGAGTGCCCCAACTAGAATCAAGAGAACTCCAATAAAGTATGATCCGATATTGGAGAAAAGAAAGGCTATGGGAATATAAAGTCCGACACCAAGCAAGCCTCCACCAGCGAAGCTAGTCACTCGCATACCAGTCAGGTCCGTCATAACTTGAGACAGGGTCCCTTTTAGGACTGACTGCTCCAAGCCAAATTTCCATACCAAGTAGGCCTCAAAAATCAAGAGCAAGCCAGCGAAGATACAAAGAAATCCTGACAGAAGTCCCTCTTGCTTGCGTATCCATTTAAAAAGAAAAAGATAGATAAGGAGACCACCTATGGCCACATAGGCCAAACTTCCGACCACCAGTCGAATGAGATTGTAAAGAGTGACACCTGCTGCACCGAGTTTAAGGGCTGCAATAATCAACAATAAGGCAATCCCTAAGGAAATCAACATCCTCTGGATAGCCTGTTTTCTTTCAAGTTCTGCTTTAGACGGTCTCCGTCTTGTTTTCGTAGTATTCTTGTTTGCCATTCTTTTATTATACCATATTTCACAGCCATTTCGAATAGAGAAAAAGATTGCACCAAATGGTAACAATCTTTCTATTCTAATCCTTTTTATGCTTGTGGTTTGCGTAGGTAACCATAAACCACACCACTTACAATTGCGCCAACCAAAACAAAGGCAAGGTAGAGAAGGGCATTTGAAGTAAGGGCGATGACGAAGATTCCTCCGTGTGGCGCCATAAGTTTGATTCCTGCAAGACCAACGAGTCCACCTGCTACTGCTGAACCAAGAATGAAGCTTGGGATCGCACGAGCTGGGTCAGCGGCACCAAATGGAATCGCTCCCTCAGTGATAAATGACAAGCCCATGATGATGTTTGTCAAACCAGAGTTGCGTTCTTCCTTAGTGAATTTATCTTTGAAAAGAAGGGTTGCGACAAAGATAGCAAGTGGTGGCACCATTCCTCCAGCCATAACTGCTGCCATGGCTACAGAACCACCTGAAGAAACAGTTGCTGCAAGCGTACCTGTACCAAAGACATAGGCCGCTTTATTAACTGGACCACCCATATCAACAGCCATCATTCCACCAAGAACGATACCAAGAAGGACAGCTGAACCGCCTCCAAGACCGCCTAGGAAGTCATTCATCGCAGTGTTGATTGCTGCCATCGGGATGTTAACAGCTAGCATGACAAATCCTGTTAAGATTGTTCCAAGAAGTGGCAAGAGAAGGATTGATTTAGCACCTTCAAGTGAACGAGGAACTTTAACGTATTTCTTGATAGCAAGAACTAAAGCACCTGCGATAAATCCACCAACAAGGGCACCTAGGAAACCGGATGAGACACCTGCAAGAGTTGAAGTTGCTTCACCACCTGCTGCATAAGGGATTTTACCAAAGGCAAAACCTTCTTTGGCAATTGCACCAGCCACAAAACCAGCTACCAAACCTGGTTTTTCAGCGATAGAGTAGGCAACATATCCTGCAAAGACTGGGAGCATCAAGCCAAAGGCTGCACCACCGATTTTCATGAACATGGAAGCTAGCTCATGGTAGGATCCGAGATTGCCAAGACTATCTTGTGGCACACCCATAGCACCATCAATCAAGAAAGCAAGGGCAATCATGATACCACCACCGATAACGAATGGCAACATTTGAGATACACCACTCATCAAGTGTTTGTAGAAGGCACCACCAAGGCTTTGTTTTTCATTAGATGCTGTTGCAGTTTTTGCTCCATTAGCAGCACGATAAACTTCAGCATCCCCAGAAAGAGCCAAGTTGATCAATTCTTCTGTCTTACGGATACCGTCTGCAACTGGACGGTTAACCAAAGGTTTACCATCAAAACGATCCATTTCCACTGCCTTATCCGCTGCGATGATAACAGCTTTAGCCTTGCGGATGTCCTCTGCAGTCAATTGGTTCCCAACACCGCTAGCACCATTGGTTTCAACCTTGATACCAACACCCATTTCAGCAGCTACTTTTTGAAGGGCTTCTTGAGCCATGTAAGTGTGAGCAATCCCTGTTGTACAAGCCGTAACAGCTACGATAAAGTCACCAGAGTCATTAGCAGGTGCTTGGACAGGCTCCTCAGCTTTTTCTGAAGCTTGGTTAAATAGTTCGATAACTTGATCTGCAGATGTTACTTGGCGAAGTTTGTCAGCGAAACCATCTTTCATCAAGTATTGAGACAATTCTGCCAAGGCTGCCAAGTGAGTATCATTGGCACCTTCTGGAGCTGCAATCATGAAGAAGAGGTCTGTTGGTTGCCCATCCAAGCTCTCATAGTCAACACCCTTGTTTGACTTTGCAAAGAGAACTGTTGCTTCTTTGACAGCAGAATTTTTGCTGTGTGGCATAGCAATTCCGTCACCCAAACCAGTGGAAGTGAGAGCTTCACGCGCTAAGATCCCTTCTTTAAAGGTTTCAAAATCCGTCACATAACCGTGATCTACCAAACTTTTAATCATCTCTTAAATGACAGCTGTTTTTTCAGTTGCTTGCAAATCCAGCAACATGACGTCTTTTCTCAATAGGTCTTGAATTTTCATCGTTTTTCTACCTCAACTTTTTCATATGTTTCTTTAATAAAGTCCGCTGTTGCCAAGTCATCTGAGAAAGTAGTTGCTGTGCCACAAGCAACTCCCCATTTGAAGGCTTCTACTGCATCTTTAGATTTGACAAATTCACCTGTAAACCCAGCGACCATAGAGTCACCAGCCCCGACTGAATTTTTCACTGTTCCCTTGATGGGCTTAGCGAAGTATGCTCCTTCAGATGTGACAAGAAGGGCACCGTCACCAGCCATAGAGATAATGACGTTTTGAGCTCCTTTGGCCAGTAACTGACGAGCATATTTCTCGATTTCATCAAAACTTTCGAGTTTCACTCCAAAGATAGCTCCAAGCTCGTGATTATTTGGTTTGACCAAAAGTGGCTGATAGTCCAAGCTATCAATCAAGGTCTGTCCTTCAAAGTCACAAACCACTTGGGCACCAGTCTTGCGTGTCAATGCAATCAAATCCTTATAGATAACATTGCCTAGGTTCTTAGCACTCGAACCCGCAAACACAACCGTATCTTCTGCTGTCAGACTTGAAAGAATGGCTTTTAACTCTTCAAGTTGTTCGGGCTCAACATTAGGACCAGTCCCATTAATTTCTGTTTCTTGGTCTGCTTTAATCTTGACATTGATACGAGTATCTTCTGCCACTTGGACAAAACGAGTTTCGATTTCCTCTTCTGCAAGGGTATCTGTGATAAATTTACCAGTAAAGCCTCCGATAAATCCAGTCGCTGTATTTGGAACATCCAAGCGTTTCAAGACACGACTGACATTGATTCCTTTCCCACCAGCAAACTTATCATCACTGTCCATACGATTGACACTACCGACTTGAACTTGGTCTAAGCGAACGATATAGTCAATAGATGGATTGAGTGTGACTGTATAAATCATACTTCTATTACCTCCGTTTTCTTCTTAATAGCCTGCAAGAGCTCATGCCCTTGACTTGTGATGACAATAGCGCGTTTGAGTGGTGCTACCTTGGCAAAGCAAGTTTGTCCAATCTTTGACGAATCCACCAAGACATAGGTTTGTTTGGCATTCTCTAAAATAGCACGCTTCACAGCTCCCTCCTCCATATCTGGAGTCGTATAATAACCATCGTCGACACCATTCATCCCGATAAAGGCACGGTCAAAGTGCAATTGATTGATTTGGTTAAGAGCAACACCACCGATACATGCATCTGTTGCCATCTTGACACTTCCTCCAACCATGACAGTTGGAATCTGTTTTTCAACCAACTGAACCGCATGATGAATGGAGTTGGTCACAACTGTGATATTCTTATTAACCAATTCCTTGATTAAAAAAGCAGTTGTCGTTCCAGCATCAATAAAGATAACATCTTGCTCCTTAATAAGAGAGGCTGCTTTTTGAGCCAGTAGCTTCTTCTCTTGAAGGTTTTTGACAGATTTTTCTTGGATGGTTTCTTCTTCCTGCAAGGAGTGGGGCAATTCTGCTCCACCATGCACACGGCGAAGCTTGTTTTCAGCCTCCAACTCATCCAAATCTCTTCGTACTGTTGATTCTGATGTTTCTAATAGACTAACCAATTTTTCTAGGGAAACTACATGATGTTGATTTAACTCCTCTAAAATCAGTTGCTTCCGCTCAGTTTTTAACACCAAATCACCTCCTGTTATCGTTTACACTATTCATTCTAGCACATTCTCTACCAAAGTCAAGCAATTTTTGTCATTTTCTATCAAATTCTATCATTTTTCTTAATTCCAGAATTTTTATTGCAAGATAAGAGGCTTTATGGTAGACTATTTTAGTAAGTGTTGGAAGATTACTCAAGAGGCTTAAGAGGCCGTGTTGGAAACGCGGTAGGCGTGTAACAGCGTGCGTGGGTTCGAATCCCATGTCTTCCGTAGAATAAAGAAAAACTGCACCTTAATGCAGTTTTTTTATGGTTCTAAGAGCAATATATAGAAATGAAAAGCTGAGTTACTCTAACTATCACACCACATTTTTGTATCCTAATTCATAAAAAAACAAGTAGTTTATTAAGACTACTTGTTTTTCTTCTAAATCTTAGGATTAGATATTACTTTTATCTTTTTTATCTGAAGATTTGTCTGTTGATTTATCAGTGGATTTGTTTGAAGATTTATCTGAAGACTTGTCTGTTGATTTATCATTAGACTTAGTTGAGTTTTTACGGACAATTTTATCATAACCTTCTGTATCATCAAGCAACTCTGTTGCCAAAGTACGGTAATCTTCTTGTGAAATCAGCCAGTTTCCATCCTTATCCTTGGTTAATTTGATTTCTGTATCAAAATCACCAGTAGTGAAAGGTGTATGAGCTAAGTTAGGATCAACGTCACTGTAGGTTGAGAAATCTTTCTTAAATAGATGCTCAAAAATCCAGTAAGAAACCAATGTTTGGTAACGCTTGATGTCAACGTTTGAACCAGCTTGATTGTATTTACCTAGGTTATCAACACCTCCAATAAGAGTAGTGAGAACTTCCCTTGTAGATGAAGCCAATCCTTTAGAGTGCAACTTCTTAGAGTTGAAGGTAACAGTCGCTGTATTTCCTGATTCATCAACCTTCACGTCTTTAACAGTGTAAGAACCGATATCTTGATATAATCTACGTCTCATCTTCAAGAAACCTGAAATGGTTTCTTCTGGAGTTTCTACAGGGAAATCTTTGTGCCATTGTACTGAATAGGTAGATGCAGGTGAAAGACCTTCTTCTTTGATTTTTTCACTTGTTTGTACAGCAAATACTGCCTCAGTCCATTTTTCATAAGTGTCGCCATAAATCTTCTTAAATCGAGCAGAGTCGCTAGTAAGAACTGAGTCTAAGAGAATCTCAGCATCTTTTGTAACTTTTTCTTTAACTTCTGCTGCTTCATCTTTCTTCTCAACTTGTTCCGTATTCTCCTTGTTATCAGAAGAAGCTTCAGATGACTGATTAGAAAATACAGAACATGCACCCAAGACAACTGTTGAAAGTGCTAAGATACTTAGTAACTTGATCTTTTTCATGTTTCACCTCATTATGAAAATTTACTCTTGGAGACTACCTCCAAGGATAGTTATTTAGAAAAACACTGGGTTTATCTAACGGAGAATGGGGGATTCGAACCCCCGCGCCAGTTACCCGACCTAACTATTTAGCAAACCGTCCTCTTCAGCCTCTTGAGTAATTCTCCACTAACATACTAGAATAAATAGGATACAACGAAGGATACAACAAAGGATACAATTTGGAAAAAATCTACTGTATACCTGTTCATAATGGAGCCGGTGGGAGTCGAACCCACGTCCAAACACCTGCCAACATATTTGTCTACAACCATAGGTTATGTATTGTTTTAACAGTCCCTCGACACATAACTCAAGCCTAGGAACTGCGAGTCTATTAATCTCTTATCAAACCACTAGACAAGGCTTGATCGTATCTCGCTAATCATAAGACCTGTCATTGAACACGAGCAATCCAAATCAGGTCACGCCTGCTGGTTTTTAGGCAGCTAGAGCGTAAGAAGTGTTATTTTTTGCAGTTATATTTAACTGAGCGTTTACGTAGCCACACGGGTTGCAAAATATGCCTCATAATGCCTGTCGAATCCGTAACGACCCCAGGATGTTAGAACTATTATAACCTATCTTCAAAAAAAATGCAAAATCAAGCCGTTTCTTTAGAAAAGGCACCCTTTTAAGGCTTCTGATAAGGCTTGATAACCGGCTACACTTAGATGGAGACCATCCGTTGTATAGGCTGATTGAAGTTGCCCTTCTGAATCTGTCAAACTATCATAAATCGACACAAAATCTACTTGCATATAGGCGGATGCTAGAGCCTCATAGGCTTGATTCCATTCTCTAATCTTTTCATTGGTTCGGATATAAACAGTCTGCTTGTATCTCTCTCCCTCATTGACTGGCAAAATGGAAAGGAGCTTTATTTGTGACAGCGGATATTCTCGGGCAATCGATTGGATCACACGCTCAAGATTATCCAAGGCTTCATTCATGGGAATATCTTTTCCAATATCATTTGTTCCTATTAGGAGAACAATTTGATCCACAGCATCACCATAAAGATGGGCATCCAAATCCCCTAATAAAAGTCCCGTCTGGTAGCCTCGGATGCCACGATTAACAATCGTCTTGGCAGCTCCCAACAACTCTTGAAGAGGGTAATATTCCACTATCGAATCACCAATAAAGATGATATCTGGCTCTAGAACAGATACTTGATTCAATTCACGATACTTGGTTTGAATTTTTTCCTGCTCCTTTAAGAGCCAATTCTCTAATAACTGTACTGCCACCCTATCCCTCTTTCTCTAACCAATTCTCTAGAACTTGATAAACGCCCGCCTGGCTGTTAGCTGGAGCTAGGGCAGTTGCAACTGCCTTGGCCTCATCATCAGCATTTTCCATAGCATAGGCAATTCCAGCCAGCTCCAACATCTCAACATCATTTTCGCTATCACCAAAAGCCATAATTTGTTCTGATGTCAAATCCCAGCGCTTGAGTAATTCTTCCAATCCCCAAGCCTTGTGAACCCCAGCCTGCAGGATATCGATACAGCCATAACCGCTAGAAACAGCCCTTACACGAGCATCAAAGAGGTCATTGATTTCCTGCAAAACTGAACTAGAACGTTCTTCACCAACAACCATGCTCATCTTTAACACTCCACCGAAGAGGTCAGCTTGCAAGTCTTCCACAAAATTCATTCGTTGATAGAACTTTTCAATCATCTCTGGTGTCATAAATTTTTCTAGGTCTGTAAAAACAGTCCCTTTCTTGACAAAACCACCCTTCATACCTGTTACGACAAACTGATCTCGGCACTCTCTCCCTTTAAAATGAACTAAAGCCTTGTCAACCGTAGCATCATCCCAGGTCTGCGCTTGAATCAGTTTATTGTTTTCAAAAATACGCGCCCCATTTGCAACTACTAGAACTACTCTACTCGCCAAGTGCTCCAGTAATTGCCTCATACGGTGAACTTCATTCCCTGTCGCAATGACAAAACGAATATCCCTTTGATCCAGCTGTTCTAAAATCTTTTCCAAGCGGGGCAGATCCAGCTGCCCCCTCGGGTCTAGCAAGGTTCCATCCATGTCTGTTGCAATTAATTTAATCGTCATCATATCTCCTTTAGGGTGAGCACCTACCACTTCAACCCTACATGTTCATTCATTTCTTTATAGGCCGTGTCAATTCGTTCCTTGGTCGCCTCGTCCAACTTGTCACGCTGACTGCCTCCCTCGATGAAGTCCTCTAGGATATAGGTCTGATAGAGGAAGAGCGGATAGCCTTCTGGAGAGTAAGTTCCTTTTGGAGTTCGATTAACCCAAGTTGGATGCGCTTTGGCCGTTTCAATCCTAGTCTTGCCATCTTTTTTCTTAATGGTCACATCCATGAGAACACCGCGCTCCGTCCACTTGGCATTTTCCTCATCTTGCATGGTTTCAATGCGCTGATTTGAGAGGAAATTCCCCATGGAGTAGATGATCAGTTTTTTGTCACCATCTTTTTCAACTGTTTCAGCAGGTTCAACGACGTGAGGATGCCCTCCAAAGATAATATCGGCTCCCCAGTCAATCATCTTGTGGTACAGTGTTTTCTGTTCTTCCGTTGGTTCTAGCTGGTACTCAATTCCCATCTGAGGCATGATGACAGTAATATCCGCTTCCTTCTCTGCACGCTCGATTTCTGCCTTCATCTTATCTTCATTCAAATCAGAAAGATAGCGATTATAGTCCTCTTGAGAGATATACTGCTCAATGCCATTAAAACCGTAAGAATAGGCCAGGAGAGCTACCTTGATACCATTGACTTCCTTGATGACTATAGGTGCTTGGTCTCGGGATTCATGCGTGTAGACTCCGATGGGTGTCATTCCAGCCTTTTCAATAGCTTGAGCCGTTGAAACCACTCCCTCAATTTGAGAATCCAAAATATGATTATGAGCCAAGTCTAGAACTTGGTAGCCTGCATCCTTGATCGCATCCATGACTTCTCCTGGAGCATTAAAGAGAGGATAACCTGCCAAATAGTGGTCCTTGTTCACTGTTCCTTCAAAGTCACCAATCACCAAATCCGCTTGTTTGAGCCAGGGTTTTACATACTCAAAATTTTCATGGAAATCATAGGTTCCATCTTCTTTAAGAGCTGTTCGGTAGATGGGGATATGGTAGAGAAGGTCACCATTTGCCATGATACGTGCCGTCGTTTCACCAGACTGATTTTCCTTGGATTGACTGGAAGTACTTGCAGAATCAAGAGTTTGACTACTAGGACTCGTTCCCTTACTACCTTGTACTGCTCGAACTAACAAGTTCCCCCCCATGGACAAAGCAACTGCAAGCAGTAACACAATAATAAACTGAGCATTGGTCCAGGATTTATAATTCCGAAAGAAACCAATACTTTTCTCCAACAATCCATCAATAGGTCCATGAGACCGTCTATTTTGTCGCTTTTCCATCTGTATTCTCCCTTGCTCTCTTTTGCAAGTCTTTTCTTTTATTATACCACAGCCAAAAGAGGAATACCGTTTATTATATTATTTTTTAGCAACTTCTGTGACTTTCTTTCTCGCCTATTTTGTGTTATCATGTAGAGGTAATGAAAGGAGAGAAAATGTCTGCTATAGAACGTATTACAAAAGCTGCTCACTTAATTGATATGAAAGATATTATCCGTGAGGGAAACCCTACTCTACGTGCGGTTGCTGAGGAAGTCACTTTCCCCCTGTCTGATCAGGATATCATCCTTGGTGAAAAAATGATGCAATTCCTCAAACATTCTCAGGATCCTGTTATGGCTGAGAAAATGGGGCTCCGCGGTGGAGTTGGATTGGCTGCTCCCCAGCTGGATATCTCAAAACGTATTATTGCTGTTTTAGTGCCAAATATTGTGGAAGAAGGTGAAACTCCAGAGGAAGCCTACGATTTGCAAGCTGTTATGTACAATCCAAAAATCGTTTCCCACTCTGTTCAGGACGCTGCTCTTGGCGAAGGAGAAGGTTGCCTATCTGTTGACCGTAACGTGCCTGGCTATGTTGTTCGTCATGCTCGCGTTACTGTTGACTATTTTGACAAAGATGGAGAAAAACACCGTATCAAGCTCAAAGGCTACAACTCCATCGTTGTCCAACATGAAATTGACCACATTAACGGTATCATGTTTTACGATCGTATCAATGAGAAAGACCCATTTGCTGTCAAAGATGGACTCCTCATCCTCGAATAAAGAAAATCCCGTTGCAAGACGGGGTTTTGTGTTATAATAGAGGCATGAAAACAAATGATATTGTCTATGGCGTCCACGCCGTTACAGAAGCCCTCCTTGCAAACACTGGAAATAAACTCTACCTCCAAGAAGATCTTCGAGGTAAGAATGTTGAGAAGGTCAAGGAACTGGCTACAGAAAAAAAGGTGTCCATTTCTTGGACTTCAAAAAAATCCCTGTCTGAGATGACCGAAGGCGCTGTTCACCAAGGTTTTGTTCTACGAGTGTCAGAATTTGCCTATAGCGAGCTGGATCACATCCTTGCAAAAACACGTCAAGAAGAAAATCCTTTGCTATTGATTCTGGATGGTCTAACTGACCCTCATAATCTGGGTTCAATCTTGCGAACAGCTGATGCGACCAATGTTTCAGGTGTCATCATTCCCAAGCACCGTGCTGTCGGAGTGACTCCTGTCGTTGCCAAAACGGCCACAGGTGCTATTGAGCATGTACCGATTGCGCGAGTGACCAACCTCAGTCAAACCTTAGATAAACTCAAGGATGAAGGCTTCTGGACCTTTGGAACGGATATGAACGGTACCCCTTGCCACAAGTGGAATACAAAAGGGAAAATCGCCCTCATCATCGGAAATGAAGGAAAAGGCATCTCCAGCAACATCAAAAAACAGGTCGATGAAATGATTACCATTCCCATGAATGGGCATGTTCAAAGCCTCAATGCCAGTGTTGCTGCAGCCATTCTCATGTACGAAGTTTTCCGAAACAGACTATAAAAAAAGTTTCCAATCACTTGATTGGAAACTTTTTTCTTAACTATGTTCTGTGATAAATTTATAGGCTTCTTGACCAGCGATAGCCCCATCTCCAACTGCTGTTGTCACTTGGCGAAGGTCTTTCTGGCGAACATCTCCAACTGCAAAGATACCGTCAACGGCAGTTTTCATGTGATTATCTGTTACAATCCAGCCTGCCTGGTCTTGAATATTCAATTCTTTAACAAAATCGCTAACAGGATCCAAACCAACATATATAAAGACACCACCGAAGGCTTGCTCTGTCACTTGACCCGTTTTTACATTTTCAAATACGACAGATTCTACTCGGTTTTCACCTTTGATTTCTTTGACAACAGAATCCCAGATAAAGTTGACTTTCTCATTTGCAAAAGCACGGTCTTGCAAAACCTTTTGGGCACGAAGTTCATCTCGACGGTGAACAATAGTGACAGTCTTGGCAAAGCGAGTCAAGAACAGAGCTTCTTCTACCGCTGAATCTCCACCACCGACTACGAGCAAGTCTTGGTCACGGAAAAAGGCTCCATCACATACGGCACAGTAAGAAACACCACGACTGTTCAGTTCTTCTTCTCCAGGTACACCCAAAAGACGGTGTTTTGACCCAGTTGCCACAATGACCGTACGGGTTTCGTAAACTTGATCATCAGTGATTACCTTCTTATAGTCACCCTGGTCTTCAATATTTTCAACATAGCCATAAAGATGCTCCACTCCAAGGTTTTCAAGTGGTTCAAACATCTTTTCAGCCAATTCAGGTCCACTGATATTGGCATAACCTGGATAGTTTTCAATATCAGATGTGTTATTCATTTGCCCGCCTGGCAGACCACCTTCAATCAAAGCCACTTTCAGATTGCTGCGAGCAGCATATAAGGCAGCGGTCATTCCCGCAGGTCCAGCACCGACAATAATCGTATCGTACATTTCGATTCCTTCTTTCTTGTTGTAACTATCTTTATTCTAACTCATTCTTGCTAGTCACGCAAGGATTATGCCTTGAAAACCAAGAGCAAACTCATGACGGCAAAGGATAACACCGGAACGACCAAAACTCCAATCATAATCATATCATAGAGATGAGCTTGGCGAGCTTTGGCTGTCTTGTCCACACCAGACATGGCTCTCAATCCAATCCAAATCCCCAGAAAAATCACGACAAGGATGGTCGTTAAGATCAAACTCTCGAAATATAAAGAAAATAAATGCAGTAGCATGATCTCTCTCGTTTCTATCTTTTTTAAAGAGTAAACTCAGCTAGTCCAACTAACTGAGTTTTCCTTTTTCTATTATATCAAATATAAGTCCGTTTGTAACTAGCAAAAAATTCTTTTGTCCGTTCTTCTTTCGGATGATTGATGATTTCATCCGGTGTGCCTGACTCGATGATTTTCCCTTTATCTAGGAACAAAATCTTATCTGCCACTTGGGCTACAAAAGACATATCGTGACTAACCAAGATCATGGTCTGACCAGACTTAGCGGCATCTGCAATAGATTTTTCCACTTCTCCGACCAATTCTGGATCAAGAGCTGATGTTGGTTCGTCCAAGAGCAAGACATCTGGTTTCATAGCAAGCGCACGCGCGAGGGCAACCCGTTGCTTTTGTCCACCTGATAAATGGCGAGGATAATGGTTTTCACGATCAGAAAGACCAACCTTGGCCAACTCTTCCTTAGCGATTTTTGTTGCTTCCTCGTCCGATAATTTTTTAACGACAATCAAACCTTCCTTGACATTGTCAAGAGCAGTTCGGCGTTCAAACAAATTAAACTGTTGGAAAACCATAGACAACTTGCGACGAAGGGTTAGAATTTCTTCTTGGCTAATCTGAGAAAAATCAACTTTAAAATTGTCAATCTGAATCGTTCCACTATCTGGAGTTTCAAGATAATTTAAACTTCGAAGAAAGGTTGATTTCCCAGCTCCAGATGAACCAATCAAAGCCACTACCTCACCTTTTTGGATATCCAAGTTCAGATGATTCAAGACTGTCTGTCCTGAAAAGGATTTGCTTAAATTCGAAATCTTAATCATTAACGAAGGTCTCCTTTCACATCTGTAGACACTGTATCCGGTGCTGAGATAGCCATTTTTCTCTCGATGAAACGGCCGAGGCTTTCAATTCCGATATTGACTACCCAATAGACAAGGGCTACGGAGATGAAACGTTCAAAATAGCGATAATCAGCTCCACCTAAAATCTGAGCTTGGGCAAAGACCTCCACAACACCTGCGCTAAAGGCTAGAGAAGTCCCCTTGGTCAAACCGATGAGGGAATTAATCAAGGTTGGAGTCGCAACTACCGCCGCATTTGGAATAATCACGCGACGATAAACTTGCGCTCGCGTCATACCCAAACTGCGTGCCGCCTCAATTTCACCGGGATTAACAGAAAGGATGGCCGCACGAATCGTTTCACTTGCATAAGCCGCCTCATTAAAAGCAAAGGCCACAATCGCAAAAAGCGCTGCTGGAATCGCATTGATATTGAGACCAGTTCCCCATTGTTGGTTGATAGCTTTCAGTAACAAAGGAATTCCATAGTAGGTCAACATAAGTTGAACTAGGATTGGGGTACCTTTTAAGAAGCTAACGAAAAAGGCTTGCAAGGGATATAAAATCCTAACACGATTGATCTTAACAATGGCAAAAATTAGGGCAAGTAGCAAACCAAAGAGTGCACCTCCAAGCGTCAACATCAAGGTTGTAGGCAATTGTTGGACAATCCTTGGAATTCCATCAAAGACCGAACGCAAACTAAAGAGCTTACCATCCGGAATGAATTGCATCAAACTTTGGTACCAATCTGATGCTAAAAATGTTGTAACAGTCATAAAAACATCCTCTCCTGATAATGATTCATTCTATCATACTTCTGCGCGCAAGCAAATTATTTGCTACGGGCTGCTCAGACTTTGTCTATCTTCTAGTTTATCACACTTTAAAACAGGGAGGCTATATATTTTACCTATCAAGGAGATAAATAAAAACTATCTCAAACCTAAGTCCTCATAGGTTTTTCTATAGCCGATTTGTTTAACAGCACCATTCTCCACCAAAATTGGACGTTTCAATAACATACCATCACTCGCTAGAAGCTTGGCTGCTTCTTGTTTTGACAAACTTCCCACCTTATCTTTCAAGCCCAGTTCACGGTATTTGATCCCGCTAGTATTGAAAAATTGTTTCACTTCAAAACCGGAAGATTCCAACCAGTTCAAAATCACTTCTTCACTTGGTGTTTCTTCTACGATGTGGACATCTTGGTATTCCAGTCCAAGTTTATCCAATTCATTTTTTGCTTTCTTACAAGTTGAACATTTTGGATATTCGATAAATTCTAACATCTTCTTTTCTTTCTATTTTTTATTTTCTTGAAATGCTGCACCTTCATGTTGCAAGAGCCAGGCTTTCTTTTCGACTCCAGATGCATAGCCTGTCAGACGATTGCCTGATCCCAGCACACGATGGCAGGGTACGAGTATGGACCAAGGATTACGCCCCACTGCTCCGCCAATCGCTTGAGCAGAAGCCACTTGCAGGTCTTGCGCTATTTGTCCGTAAGTTACTGTCTGACCATAAGGAATGGCCTGTAAATAAGTCCAGACTCGCTTTTCAAAATCCGTTCCAATAGGAGCCAAAGGTAAGTCTGATAGGTCCTGAACACTGCCTTCGAAATAGGTATCTAAATAGGAAATAACTTGCTCTAATACAGGATGGCTAGCAACTTCTTCTATCGTTTCATCCCCTAATCCCCTCTCAAAATGGGTTTGGTCCTGTACCCAAATTCCATACAGATATTGCTCGTCAGCAACTAAGGATAAGGTTCCAATTGGCGACGGGTAGAGCATTTTTGCGTACTTTTTCTGCTTCATTTTTTTAATTTCTGATAGGCCAAACGTTCCCCATCAACTGGAACCTTACCAACCTTTTGGAAGCCTAGCTTTTCAAAGATATGCTGCATAACCTTGTTTTCTGCATGCGTATCTGAACGAAAATCTAGATAATCAAAACCTTCAATCAAGCCTTCTAGGAAAGTCTGAGCAACACCTTGTCCTTGGACATCTGCTGCCACAGCGATACGGTGAAAGACCAGATATTCTGATTCTCCCCCCTGCCAACTCCCTTCATAAATGGCTTCATAGGCTTCCTCTGGGCTCTTGGTCACAGCAGCATAGGCTAGCAGTTCTCCTTCTTCCAAGGCCACATAAGCTTGACCAGAGATGATATCATCAATAATGATGTCGGCATTTGGATAGCCATTTTGCCACTGGTCGCTACCAGACTTGGCTAAGCACTTTTTGGCATCCTCCATCACCTGCATAATCGCATCTACTTCGTTTGGAAAAGCTAAACGAATCTCCATCTTTTCCCCTCATTTCTAACTAGTTTCTCTCATCATAGCATAATTTAAAGCTTTCTACAAGCAGTTGAAACTTGACTTTTGTTTTTTATTATTTTATAATCTAGTTATCAAAACTAGATAAAAAGGAGTTGGAAATGAATTCTAACTTTTCCTACCCAAAATGGGAAGACATTCCAAACATTGACCTCTATCTGGATCAGGTTTTACTTTATGTCAATCAAGTCTGTGCCCCTATCTCTCCAGATAAGGACAAGGGGCTAACAGCATCCATGGTCAATAACTATGTCAAACACGGTTACCTGACAAAGCCTGACAAGAAAAAATACCAACGCAAACAGATTGCCCGTTTAATTGCTATCACCACTCTCAAGTCTGTCTTTTCGATCCAAGAAATCGCTCAGACACTTAATACTCTACAAACTCAAGCGAGCTCAGACCAGCTCTACGATGCTTTTGTGGACTACATGAACCATGGGATTGATCCAGAAAATCCTATTATCCAAACCAGTTGTCAAACGGTTAAACTCTATCATCAAACTCTAGACTTAATCCTTATCAAAGAAGAGGAGGAAATCCAATGAATACCAGTTTAAAACTCAGTAAAAAACTCAGTTTTGGAGAGGAGATTGCCAATAGCGTGACCCATGCTGTGGGTGCGGTTATCATGCTCATCCTACTCCCCATTTCATCCACCTATAGTTATGAAGCACACGGATTTTTATCATCTTTTGGCGTTTCTATCTTTGTTATCAGTCTCTTTCTCATGTTCCTCTCATCAACCATTTACCACTCTATGGCCTACGGTTCGACCCACAAATACGTCTTGCGAATCATCGACCATTCTATGATTTACGTGGCTATCGCAGGCTCTTATACGCCGGTTGTATTGACTTTGATGAATAACTGGTTTGGCTATCTCATTATTGCCATTCAGTGGGGAACGACCATCTTTGGCATCCTTTATAAAATCTTTGCTAAAAAGGTCAATGAGAAATTCAGCCTTGCCCTTTACCTGATCATGGGCTGGTTGGTTCTGGCTATCATTCCTGCCATTATCAGTCAAACAACACCAATTTTCTGGAGTCTCATGGTAACTGGCGGACTCTGTTATACAGTTGGAGCTGGATTTTACGCTAAGAAAAAACCTTATTTCCACATGATCTGGCATCTCTTTATCTTAGCTGCGTCTGCACTTCAGTACATCGCCATTGTTTATTACATGTAAAAAAGTTGAGAATCTTTTCTCAACTTTTTTCTTTACACATATTGATAAAATACTGGTGCAAGCGAACATCATCTGTCAATTCTGGATGAAAAGAGGTTACCAGCATATTCTGTTCTTGCGCAGCAACGATTTGATCATCAACTGTTGCTAGAATTTCTACACCCTCTCCAACACTGCTGATAATCGGTCCACGGATAAAAGTCATGGGAATCTGACCGACTCCCTTACATTCTGCCTCTGTATAGAAGCTTCCTAGTTGGCGTCCATAAGCATTGCGCTCAACCACTATATCCATGGTTCCAAGATGACTTTCTTCCTGAGAAGTGATTTCCTTAGCCAGCAAAATCAAACCGGCGCAGGTTCCAAAGACTGGGAGTCCAGATAAAATAGCTTCTCGGATGGGAAGCAGCATGTTCTGGTCACGCAAGAGCTTGCCCATGGTTGTAGACTCCCCACCAGGTAATATCAAACCCGCCAAGTCACTCTGATGTTTCTGAAAATCATCTAAATTTCTGATTTGGACACTAGCGACTCCTAGTTTATCTAGCACTTTTTCATGCTCTGCAAAGGCACCTTGCAAGGCTAATATTCCGATTTTCATCTATTTTCCTCGCTCAGCCATGAGAATTTGGATTTCATTCTCATTAATTCCAACCATGGCTTCCCCTAGATCTTCAGAGATTTGAGCTAGAATTTGAGGATTTTGATAATTGGTTACAGCTTTAACAATAGCACTTGCTCGTTTAACAGGATCGCCTGACTTGAAAATACCTGAACCGACAAAGACGCCCTCTGCCCCCAATTGCATCATCAGCGCAGCATCTGCTGGCGTTGCCACACCTCCAGCTGCGAAGTTTACAACTGGTAATTTTCCATGTTCATGGACGTATTGGACCAATTCAACAGGGACTTGCAAGTCCTTGGCAGCCACATAAAGTTCATCCTCACGGAGATTTTGAATACGGCGAATTTCCTGATTCATCATACGCATATGGCGAACGGCTTGAACAATATCTCCTGTCCCCGGTTCTCCTTTTGTGCGAATCATGGAAGCTCCTTCAGCGATACGACGCAAGGCTTCACCCAAGTCCTTAGCTCCACAGACAAAAGGAACTTGAAATTCCTTCTTATCTACATGGAAACGATCGTCTGCTGGAGACAGCACTTCACTCTCATCGATATAGTCAATCTCAATAGCCTCTAAAATCTGAGCTTCAACAAAATGCCCAATTCTGACCTTGGCCATCACTGGAATGCTGACCGCTTCTTGGATTTCCTTAATCATCTTTGGATCGCTCATACGGGAAACCCCACCAGCTGCACGAATATCAGCTGGAATCCGTTCCAAGGCCATCACAGCAGCCGCACCAGCAGCCTCTGCGATACGGGCCTGTTCAGGGTTTTGAACGTCCATGATAACCCCACCTTTGAGCATCTGTGCCAAGTTTTTATTTAGTTCATAACGATTTTCAGTCATTTCTTAATCCTCATCATTTGTATTGGTAGCTACCATTTCATTTTAAGCCAGATTAGAATGAAGTACAAGATAAAAAAAGGATAATTGTATGGGTACAGATTGATACTCAATGAAAATCAAAGAGCAAACTAGGAAGCTAGCCGCAGGTTGCTCAAAGCACTGCTTTGAGGTTGTAGATAGAACTGACGAAGTCAGTAACATATATACGGTAAGGCGAAGCTGACGTGGTTTGAATTTGATTTTCGAAGAGTATAACTAAAAAACTATCTGACCTTAACCTAAGGCCAGATAGCTCGTCAATTTTTATTTTTCAGCTGTAAGTGCAGCCATTGTAATGTAATTGTATGGTTTGTTAAAGTGTGGCAAGAAGAAGAGATCTGTCAAGGCCAATTTATCGATTGTTACATGCTCTTGGATAGCAAGTGAGAACATGTGGATTCCCATACTGATAGCTGCATCATGTGAAACCATTTGTGCACCAAGGATTTCGCGGCTGTCTTTATCAAAAACAATCTTGATGGCAACTTCGTGGTTGTCATGTTTGATAAATTCTGGTTTTTGAAGATCGTTAAAGCCAGTTTCAGTTGCATTATAGCCTGCAGCTTTGGCTTTTTCAAGAGTCAAACCAGTCGAAACCATGTGAAGACCGTAGATAGAAATACCGTTTGATCCTTGTACACCAATTCCTTCCAATTCATGTCCACAAGCATTGTAAGCACCAACGATACCAGTACGTACAGCGTTAGATGCAAGAGCGATGTAGCTAGTGTCTTTACGAGCATTGTCATAAACAGTTGCACAGTCACCAACAGCGTATACACCTGGGATAGATGTTTCTTGTTTCTTATCTACAAGGAAGGCACCGTTACGGAAGAGTTCAATCTTACCATCAGCAAGAGCTGTGTTTGGACGGAAGCCAACAGCAAGAACCACCATATCTACATCAAATGTTTCTTTGTCTGTTACCAAGCGTTCAACTTTTCCATCACCTTGGATGGCTTTAACTGTTTGACCAAGAGCCAAGCGGATGTTGTGGTCTTCCAAGTTCTTCGCCATCATTTGAGTGAAGTCTTTATCATAGTAGCCGTTCAAGACTGTGTCTACGATATCGACAAGTACCACTTCTTTTCCAAGACGCTCAAAGGCTTCTGCAAGTTCAACACCGATGTAACCACCACCAACAACGGCAATGCGCTCAAGGTGTTTGCTCTTGTCTTCAAGTTTTTCAATAACTTCTTCAGCGTTTTGGTACAATTTAACAAATTGTACATTTTCAAGAGTCGCTTTGAATTCGCGGTTGCCCTTAACGATTTCAACACCTTCGATTGGAGGCAAGATTGGAGTTGAACCAGTTGCAAAGATCAATTTATCATAAGACTCTTTGTGCTCTTTTCCTTCAACTTCTGCAGTCACAACTTTGTTATCGTAGTCAATTGAAAGAACTGGTGAGTTCATGTAAACTTTAGCACCTTTTGCTTCCAATTTTTCTTTATCAGAGTAGAAGAGACCTTCTGGGCCATCAATTTGTTCCCCGATCCAAAGCGCCATTCCACAACCAAGGAATGAAATATTTGAGTTTTGGTCAAATACTACGATTTCGTTCTCATGTCCGAAGTTGTCCAACATCGTATTAATACAAGCTGTACCAGCGTGGTTAGCACCAACTACAACGATTTTACTCATAGAAAAATTCCTACCTTTAATTTTTGATTTACCTTCCTAGTATATCATTTACTGTTAGCGTTTACAAGATATTTGCTCAGAATTCTCTTTTTTTCAGAAAAAAATACACTTAACATTGATGAATCTAATTTTTCTATCGTTTTCATATTAATTTTGAGCATATTTCTTGACTTTTTGTCAAAATTCATTTGTGAAAACGCTGACTTTATGATATGCTAGATACATGGAAAGAAAATGTAAGGGGTTTAATTTTTCTTTAACGACCTTATATTGAATGATTTCCTATAAAGAGAAAGGAGCTGGTAGCTTGCCTCTTCATTCACGTTCTGAACGGCTAATGGGAACAACTATCACGATTTCATTAGTAGATGAACAGGCTGATTGCCTACTTCAAGGAGCCTTTGATTTGCTCAAGGAGCTCGAATACCGCTTCAACGCCAATAGTCAAGAATCCGAACTGATGGAAATCAACTACAAGGCTGGAATCGCACCTGTTAAGGTTCATCCTGACCTATTTGAACTGATTGCTCTTGGACTAGAGCACAGCCTAGCTCCCTCTAGCCATCTAAATATCAGTATTGGTCCCTTGATTCAAACCTGGCGAATCGGATTTGCAGATGCACGACTTCCAGAGTTAAACGAAATCGAAGCTGTCTTGCCTCTAGTTGACCCGCATTTTATCAAGTTGGATCCGACTAACTCTACTGTTTTTTTAAAGAAGAAAGGAATGAAGCTTGATTTAGGTTGTTTAGCCAAGGGCTATAGTGCAGATAAGGTTGCCCAGTATTTGAAAGAACACGGTGTCACCTCTGCACTGATCAATCTCGGAGGAAATATCCTCACCATCGGGGATAACCAAGCCAAAGAAGGGAAAGCCTGGCAGATTGGGATTCAAGATCCGCGAAATCCTCGTGGCAACCATCTCCTAACCATTCCTGCTTCTAACAAATCCGTTGTCACTTCAGGTATCTATGAACGCCACCTGACAGTAGATGGAAAAGACTATCACCATATCTTTGATAGTGAGACAGGATTCCCTGTCGAAACCGATCTCGCTAGCCTAACGATTATCTCTGATAAATCCGTTGATGGTGAGGTATGGACAACGCGCCTTTTCGGAGAACGAAGCGCTTCTATCCTCTGGCAAGTCGAAAGTATAGATGGAATTGAAGCCATCCTCATCGACAAAGAGGGACGCCTTGCATGTTCTTCAGGCCTTCAAAATTGTATTATGTAAAAAGAGAAAGGAAATCTCATGCTAAAACTTATTGCCATTGTTGGAACGAACTCTAAACGTTCTACAAACCGCCAATTGCTCCAATACATGCAAAAACACTTTGCAGATAAAGCTGAAATTGAACTCGTTGAAATTAAGGACATTCCTGTTTTCAACAAACCAGCAGATAAACTTCTTCCTGCTGAAATTCTTGAAATTGCTGCTAAAATTGAAGCATCTGATGGTGTCATTATCGGTACTCCTGAGTACGACCACTCTATCCCTGCCGTTTTGATGAGCGCTCTTGCTTGGCTATCTTACGGTATCTACCCACTTTTGAACAAACCAATCATGATCACTGGTGCTTCTTACGGTACACTTGGTTCATCTCGTGCCCAATTGCAACTTCGTCAAATCTTGAATGCTCCTGAAATCAAGGCAAATGTTCTTCCAGATGAATTCTTGCTCTCACACTCTCTTCAAGCATTTAACCCAAGTGGCGACTTGGTTGACCTTGACGTCATCAAGAAATTGGATGCCATCTTTGATGACTTCCGTATCTTTGTGAAAATTACTGAAAAATTGCGCAATGCACAAGAATTGCTTCGCAAAGATGCTGAAGAATTTGACTGGGAAAATTTGTAAGATAGGAGACCGAAAGAATGAAATTTGTTGGACTTGTTGGATCAAACTACGATCAATCATATAACCGCAAACTCTTGGAATTTATTCGTCGCAATTTCAAATTCAAATTTGAATTAGAAGTCCTTGAAATTGACGAAGTTCCAATGTTTAACCAAGACGAAAAATGGGACGAAAGCTTCCAATTGCGTTTCTTGTATAACAAGATTACACGTGCTGATGGTGTCATTATCGCTACTCCTGAGCACAACCACACTATCTCAGCTTCACTCAAATCTGTACTCGAATGGCTTTCATACGAAGTTCATCCATTTGAAAACAAACCTGTTATGATTGTGGGAGCATCATACTATGACCAAGGAACATCACGTGCCCAAGTTCACCTTCGTAAAATCCTTGATGCTCCAGGTGTTAATGCCTACACGCTTCCAGGTAACGAATTCCTTCTTGGTAAAGCCAAAGAAGCTTTTGATAACAATGGAAACATCACCAACGAAGGAACTGTTAAATTCCTTGAAACTTGCTTAGATAACTTTGTTAAATACGTAGGAGTCGTTTCGAAATTGAAAAAACCAAAACCAATCGAACCAGAAGACTTGGATTGTGGAAAACCAATTGATACAACCATTACTGAAGTTGATCCTGACGATCCAGAATGGGTAGAAAAAGTTGCAGCAATCACTGGAGCTGTTTCTGGTGATACCTATGTCAAACTGGACCACGGTATCCTTACAGTTAACCAAATCGATATGTTCTTGAAAGCTATGCCATTTGAATTGACATACGCTGACGACAACAACCAATTCCTCTACTACAACAACGCTCACCAAGATCCAGACACCATGTTTGCTAAACGTGTACCACCTCAATCAGGTAGCCGTATGTCGACTGTTCATGGTTCTCTTCCACCAGCACGTATGAAGAATGTAGAGTGGGTTATCGGAACACTTCGCAACGGAAACCAAGAATACGTCCGTACGATCGTTCCAGGTTCTCCTGCAGGTGTCATCAACACACACAACTACCAAGCAATGTACTATCCTGATGGATCATACGCTGGTATCAATGAAATTGTCTTTAACTTCCAACCATGGCTTGACTGGTACCTAAAAGAGACTGGTCAACGTTTGGTGGGTGGTAGCGGACCATTTGCCCCTGCTGCTGGAGGTCATGGAGACGCCGATGCTACTTCTGGTGCTTCTGATTCAGGTGATGCTGGAGGCCACGGTGGTGACGCTGACGCTACTTCTGGTGCAAGCAACTAAGAAACCAAAAAGGAGCCAAATGGTTCCTTCTTTTTTATTGAAAAAGAAAAGGGGCTTGTAAATCATCTACAAACCCCTTTCATTTTATGAGTTGGGATCATCTAAACTACGCCCATGCAAACCTTTTTCACGTTGTACTTGGCGTAGTTTTTCTGGTGTGACATCATTTCCTTCCTCGTCCACAATTTTGATTCCTTCAATGTGGTGACGAACAGAACGACGATAGCCTTCGATGTACTCCTCACGAAGTTTAGCTTGTTCCACTTTTTCAGCAGAAGTTAAACCTTCTGTTTTTTTCTTTTTAGCAAGCTCGTTAATACGAGCGATTTTTTTCGGATCCATTTCTTCTCCTTTGTGATAAGATACAGTCCGTTCGACTGAGTTTATTTAGTATTGATTTGGTTAAAACGAGCGAGTTTAGCTGCTTTCTTGGTTAGTTGCGATAAGATTGCCAAGCGATTTTGTCGGACAGTCTGATCTTCAGCCATTACCATGGTATTTTCAAAGAAAGCATCAATAACTGGGCTAAGCGCAAAGAGTTGTTCTAATTGCTGGCTTGCAGTTCCTGACAAAACGAGTGATTCTACTACTTCTGCCAAGGCTTTCTCTTCTTCATTCTCAAAGAGAGCAGGATCAACCGTGTCAGTTCCTTCGGCTTTTTCAGCCAAGTTGAAAGCACGTGACAGGGATTCGACAGACGATTTGAAGTTTTCTTCTTTGCTTGCTTCTACAAGAGCACTTGCTGCTTCCAACATATCCGCCACGACAAAGTTCGAACTTGCAAGGACTGCCTCCTTAATGTCTTTTGGAGTAGAACCCATCATCTTATCAACACGAGCCTTAATAAAGTCCATAACCTCTGCTTTATTTTCATAAGTCAAGCTGTCAAATTTCAAAGCATAAAGGCTATCGATCAGCTCATCCATAGCAATGTGCCAACCAAAAGCATCCAAGATACGAACTACACCTTGAGTCGCACGACGAAGAGCATAAGGATCATTAGAACCTGATGGAATCAAACCTACTGAGAAGAAACTCAAAATCGTATCCAATTTATCTGCAATGGCTAGAACTGCCCCAACCTTGCTCTCTGGAAGTTCTCCGTCAGCAGATGTCGGCATGTAGTGTTCACGAATGGCTGCTGCGACTGCTGGCGTTTCCCCAGCAAGGAGGGCATATTTTTCACCCATAATACCTTGGAGTTCATCAAACTCACCAACCATACCCGTCAACAAGTCAAACTTGTAAATGGCTGCTGCACGCGCTAGGTCAACTGTTTCATCCACTGACAAGCCAGCTTTTTCTGCCAAGAGAATAGCAATCTGACCAGTACGAATCATGTGTTCACGAAGAGAACCAATCTTTTCGTGGAAGGTGACGTTGTTTAATTTTTCAACAAGGTCAGAAATCACCAATTTTTGGTCTTCACGCCAGAAGAATTCTCCGTCTTCCAAGCGTGCAACTAAGACTTTTTCATTACCCTTGATAACATTTTCCAAATGCTCTGCGTTTCCGTTACGAACAGAAATGAAGTTTGGCAAGAGTTTACCATCTTGATTACGAACAACAAAATAACGTTGGTGTTCTTTCATCGAAGTTACCAAAACTTCTTCTGGAACTTCAAGGTATTTGGCATCAAAACTTCCCATGAAGGCAGTTGGGTATTCAACTAAGTTCAAGACTTCATTCAGCAAGTCCGCATCAATTTCGATACGTACACCATGTTCAGCTTCGATGGCTTTAATTTGGTCAACAATCATTTGCTCACGTTCACGAGGATCCGCAATTACAAATTGTTTACGAAGGTCTTCTTCATAGCTCAATGCTGACTGAATCTTAGTTTCTTGCCCCAAGAAACGATGGCCGCGACTCACACGACCGCCCTTGATATCAAGGAAATCCAAGTCAAACTCTTCTTCATCTAAAAGAACAATCAAAGTGTGTACAGGGCGGATATATTCAAAGGTGTTGTTAGCCCAGTGCATGCTGACAGGGAATGTCAGTGACTTCAAGACGTCTACTACACCTGGAACAATGGCTTCAACTGGTTGCCCCACTTCTTCCTTGGTAACATAGACATATTCTTCACCCTTGATTTCACGGAATTCAATATCTTCAACTGTCAAGCCTTTCCCACGGACAAATCCTTGAGCTGCTTTGGTGAAGTTTCCAGCACTATCCAAGGCAATTTTCTTTGCTGGACCCTTGAAATCTTCTGTCAAATCAGATTGCTTGTCTGCAAGCCCAGTCACACGAACAGCCAAACGACGTGGTGTTGAGAAGGTTTGAATGGCTTCAAAGGAAAGACGATTTTCTTTGAGGAAGGCTGCCATTTTTTCACCTAGTTGTTTTTCACTTGGAGTTACCACATAGGCTGGTAACTCTTCAAGACCGAGTTCTACTAATAAGTTTTTTGTCATGTTTTTTCCTTTACATTTTCTTCAATCTTTTTTGATATGCCCCTTAGGTACTGGGGATGTCGCTAACTAACTTTTGTGAGTCTGTAAGGAAATCTTATACCAAATAAACTAAGATTTCCAACAGTCTCATCAAAGTGGATTTAGCTGACTGATTTTTGAACCCAAGGTTTCAAAAATCCCCACATAACAGTACGGCGGTGCATATCCCTTTAGCAAGTCTTCGACTTGCCTTTAACGATTTTAGATCACAGTATTACTTACTATTCTGCATCTTCTGCTAGGAGTTTAGCTCGTGTTGCTTCATCCAAAAGTGGGTAACCTAGGCGTTTGCGTTCTGCGACAAAGGTTTTGGCTACGACACGGGCCAGGTTACGGATACGGGCGATATAGCCTGCGCGCTCAGTTACAGATACGGCACCACGCGCGTCAAGCAGGTTAAATGTGTGTGAACATTTGAGAACATAGTCATAGGCAGGGTGAACCAAGCCTTCCTCCAAAGCGCGTCCTGCTTCTTTTTCAAACTTATCAAAGTTTTCCAACAACATTTCTTGGTCCGAAATTTCAAACGAATATTTTGAGTGCTCGTACTCAGGCTGGATAAAGATTTCTCCGTATTTTACACCATCGGCCCACTCGATATCATAGACAGAATCAACTTCTTGAATGTAAGAAGCCAAGCGTTCCAAACCATAGGTAACTTCCGCAGTCACAGGCCCAGTTGCCAATCCACCGACTTGTTGGAAATAAGTGAACTGAGTGATTTCCATGCCATCAAGCCAAACTTCCCAACCGAGACCTGCAGATCCAGTCGATGGGTTTTCCCAGTTGTCCTCAACGAAACGAATATCGTGCTCCAAAGGATTGATGCCCAATTTTTCCAAAGACTCAAGGTAAAGTTCTTGGATATTTGACGGAGAAGGCTTCATAACTACTTGGAATTGGTGGTGTTGGTATAGACGGTTAGGGTTTTCCCCGTAACGACCGTCAGCAGGACGACGTGATGGCTCTACATAAGCCGCATTCCATGGCTCAGGCCCGATAGCACGAAGGAAAGTGTACGGACTCATGGTTCCCGCACCTTTTTCATTGTCGTAAGCCTGCATAAGCATACAACCTTGGTCATTCCAAAATTGTTGCAAAGTCAAAATAATTTCTTGAAATGTTAATTTCTTAGACATTGTTTACTCCTTTTTCTATAAATTACTTGCGACACGAGTCTGCCTCGTCGATTATACGGGGCAAGACGAGTTAGTACTGCGTCTAGCTCAGGCACTCTAATGCTGAGCGTGGGGCAGTCCGACTGTAAGGAGGTCTCTGCCACTGACGCAGTGGAAAGTCAATTTTTTAGACATTATTTACTCCTTTTTATAAATTCTTGTGACTTTGGATACAAAAAGAACCGTGTCTTTGCTCCTAAGTCTGTGACCTAGGGGCGTCAGAAACGCGGTTCCACCCTAATTTATTACTTCATTGTTTTAAAAAATACGACAGAAAGCGCCAGCTCCTTATTTTGCCCTACTCGGCTCCCACTATCCCAAGCTCGCTTGAAGAACGCCATAAGACTTTCTTTCCTAGCTAGTATTATAGCAGATTTTCTAGCTAGTGTAAACCAAAAATGAGTCTGAAAACAAAGTTTCAGACTCATTTATCAGTAAAGCTTCAGAAACTCCTGTTTAAGGATGTCTTCTTGCTTTTGGTTTTTTGCCATGCAGATTTCTCTTGGCTTGTTTCAAGACTGTAATGGCATCTTTGACATCTTCTTGGCTCGCTCCTGGATCATTAAGGAGTTCCTGAGCTTCTTTAAAGGCTAAAAGATAAGCTGCTTTTTCTTTCTTGTCTGCATAGATAAATCTCGCATTCTTTTCTTGGAAAAGGCGTTCATCCTTGACCAGTTTCTTCAGACTAGAGAAGTCAGTAGCTTTGCCATTCAGTTTACTTTTAGCTGTTGCAAGGGCAATGAGAGATTGGTCAATTTGATCCTGTTTGACTTTAGGATCCACAGCAAGTAAGGCGATTTCTTGGAAGGCACGATCATAAGCTCGACGTACTTTTTCCTTGGCATTAGCATATCGTCCAGTTTTAGTCGTTGCATAGTAAGCTTTCATAGCTTCTTTCAAGGCTGCCACGTTCGAATCTTTTCCATCCAAAGCCTTACCAGCAGCTTCAAGACTAGCGAGAACTCCATCAATCAATTCTTGTTTCAACTTGCTTGACAAGGCTGACCGCGCCACTTGGAAAGCTTGGTCATAAGCTTTTCTCTTATCTGCACTACTATTAAAGTAACGAGACGTTTCTACCAGTTCTTTTTGTTGATTTACCGCAGCAATCAAGGCCAACTTAGACACAACAGATAGGCGCAAAGCATTATTTCGACCTGGATGAACGAGCAAGGAAACGAGATTTTCAAGGAGTTCATATCCAGTCGGTAAGCCAATCTCTACAGTATAACGACCTATAGCAACTTTCTTGCCGAAGGCGTATTGACCATATTTTTCAGCAGGAAGAGCGATCCTTGTACCATCTTCTCCTTTCAGAACCACTGTAGTCGTCTTTGGAACTGCTTGATTGAAAGAAACAGATACCGGAGCATACTCTAGGAGATTTGCTAGGAAGGTAATGGTTTGGAAACTATTTTCTTCCGTCAGGTCAAACTCTTGGGACAAGGCACTGATAAATTTCAATTCTGTTCGGTCATAACTGAAAATTTCTGCCGTATAATGACCAAACTGTAAGAAATGAATCGCTTTTGACTTGTCGACATCAACATATTGCCCCTCGCTATTTTTAATTCGATAGACGTAGAGGGTATCAATATCTTGGTTTGTTTTCGCATCCTTCAAGGCGATTTTCACTCGACCACTATTTTGATCGCGCACAAGTTCTGCAAGCGAGATATAGTCTACATTTCCTGCATAGTCCTCTACAAGATAGTAAATATTAGCCTTGTCAACATCCTTAGGAAGTGTATAACTACCGTCAGCATTGGCCTTAATCAGATGGGTGTTCTCAAGCGCACGAGTTCCAGACTCGTCCTTTCCAGTTAGAACCATGGTCCCTTTCTGATCAAATGGTGTGATATAGAAGACTTTTTCTGAAAGGATACCGCCTTGACCCACATCTTTTGGTTTGCGAGCTACGAATTCTTGGTTTCCATCTTTAAAGCGAATATAACCACTCGTGATGACAGGTTTTTGAGTATCAATTTGAATTTTAAAGGTCGTGTATTGTTCTTTTGCTCCTGGAACATCTGGTGTATAACTGATAACATAGTCATATAAACCATCCGCTACGGTATTACCATCAAAATCCTGACCTCTCCAAGCAGTATTATCTAGAATATAACTCTTCAGATTTCTACTGTCACCATCAAAATAATTCTTACGAAGATCCTTTGCATCGCCCTCCCAAATAGGATGTTCATGCTTGGTATCCGTAGCCGCATAAACTGTTGCCCGAAGATTTACAAGATTTCTCAAAGCAACCGTTTTGTATTCAACTAGGTCTTTGTTCCCATCATCGTTTGGAGAAATAGCAATACGGACATTCCCTTTTTCGTCCAACTGAAGAACATGCTTACCTTCAGCATTTTGTTCAATCCCAAGAACGGTAATTCTGCGTCCTTGGCGTTGACCTTGAGAAACAAGAAGATCATTTTGCAAGCTTGCTAGATAGGTCGCATCATTAGAGTAGTTAACTGCAGGATTTTCCTTGTCTACTTCCGTGTAAAATCCATTTTTTCCTTCTCGGACAAGATTGTAAATTGGTTTTTCGACAGCAGGAAGATTTTGGAATTCACCTCGGAAGCCCATAAATGCAAGACTCACAATATCTCCATCATCTGCTGGATCTACAAAGCGAACAAAACCTTCAAGGAAATAGCCATTTGGCATTTGTTTGCTGAGTTCAGCAGCAAATTTTCGAGCATCCACTTTAACAGTGACTGTTTGACTGCTGTGGGCTTTGACCGTCACTTCAGGCCAGACTGTCTCCGTTAGTTTTCGAGGTCGAAGGGTGAATTTCCCATCTTGGACTTCGTCTGTATTGGTATTCACTACCATCTTGAGAGTACGATCAGTATCTGAAATATTGTGTACAGTGACCTTGAAAGTAAATTGATCTCCAACATTTCCTAATGTCACACTTGGATAACCATTTTCACCCGTTACATAGAGATCTGTTGACACTGCAGCAGCTGTATCCACAATACCAGAACCTTGCTGACGAGGAGAGGTATAAGTGCCTGTATCCTTATTAACATGTGGTTTTGCAGTTGACATGATCAAGGCCTTGACAGTCTCTGATACTTGCTCAGGAGTCAATTCTGGATGGTGTTTTTGAAGGTATTCCTTAACCAGAACGGCAACACCCGTAACGTGAGGAGCCGCCATACTGGTTCCGCTGATACTACCATAGGTATTGTCATTAAAGGATGAATAGATATTGCCGCCAGGAGCTGTCACGTCCGGTTTCAATTGTCCATCGGTAGTCACTCCCCAACTTGAAAAGTCAGATAGCTGATTGGCTACATCAGAAGGGCGATTATCCATCTTGTCATTAAAAACAATCTTATATTTTCCTGATTTTAAGGCTTCACCATACTGTTTAGAAATAAATACAGAAGGAATTTTCTTTGCTTCATCATCAATAGCCATATTGATGTTTGCGCCCTCTACATTATTGTAGATCAATGCACCAACTGCACCGTGTTTTCGTGCATTTTTGATCTTCTCTGAAAAGTTCATGGCTCCACGCTGAATGAGGGCAAGTTTCCCAGTTAAATCCAACTTCGCAAAGTCTTCTTCACGACCTAACCCTGCTTCGACGTATTCGTACTCTTTTCCCTTTTCAAAATCCTTATCTGACTCAGGTTGATTATAATCAAATTTTCCGTTATGAAGGCCGGCATTTCCCTCTAGACCTTTGACTTCAAAAACCGCTGTTGTCAATGTTTTGTTGTTGACAGAAGCAACTGAAATTGAGTCTTCAACAGTGGATGGATTTCCAACCAAGCCATAGTCTGGGTTTTCGGCTAGTGGTTTTGAATAACCATTTCCGAATGTATTGCTATTTCCTGCTGAGATAAGAACAGAAACTCCCTTGGCACGAGCCCGTTTGATGGCATCCACGATATCAGAACCAGCATCGACCATAGAACCAGTGCTAGAGCCTAAACTCATATTAATGGCATCTGCTCCCAAGGCAACTGCGTCATCAATCGCCTTTACATAAAGGGCAGAACTGGTCGTTTTTTGGCGATCTGAAAAGACACGCATAAACATAACTTGGGCTTCTGGCGCCACACCATAGACCTTTTCACCATTTGGTGCTTCTTTATCAGGGTTTCCAGCTGCTATCCCTGTTACGTGCATCCCATGAGAAGTTCTTTCTGCTTCTTTGATCTTATCTGTTCCGTCAAAGTAGTCATAGGCATAGACAACCTTATCGCTATACCATTTACCGTAATCGATTCCAGCAGCCTTTTTAGCTGCTTCGATGGCTTCCTTGTTTTTAAATTTTGCTTTTGACGGATCCGAAATTCGAAGAACCTCATGATTCAAATCAAGCCCAGAGTCAATTATGGCAACAACGGTCCCTGTCCCCTTGTAACCAGCCTTCCAAGTTTTTGGTACTGTGATGATATCATTGCTTGAAAGACTATTTGGTTTTGCAGACTCAGCTTTTTCTTGTTCTTTTTCAGTAGCTGCCGTTTCTCCAGTAGCTTTAGGAGCTGTCGTTACTTGAACCTCTTTTTTCTCCAAGTCAGAAGCCTTCTCAGTAGCAGGCGCTGGACTGGTAGCTACTGTTGTTTCTTTCTGAACGACACCTTGATTTTCTTCTTTTGAAACTGCGCTATCTTTTCCTGATTCTTGGGCTTCAGCAGTTTTATCAACCGAAGTTTCTACCTTAGCATCTTGTTTACTAGCATCCTCTTTAGAAGTTTCAGCTTCTTGTTTCTCTCCAACTACTGGAGCTATCACATTAGTATTGGTTTGGTCAGTTGAAGAGTTTGAGTGCTTATCGTCTTTTAGCTCTGTCTTGATTGCCTGAGTTTGGGCTTGATTTTCACCTGTACTCTGCTCATTGGCATTAACTTGACTTGCTCCAAAAACCAAAGCAGTTCCCAATAAAACTGAAGCAAGACCAAATTTGTATTTCCGTAATGAAAAACGTTGTCGTCTATCCATAAATAATCTCCTTTTTCTTTAAAGTATACCCATTATAACGCAAATAATCAAAAATTTTCATAAAAATCTGAATTGTCACAAAAATGTAATATTTGCGTATGTAATGTTCTTATTTAGTTTTATCGTTCGTGTTATTTGTTCTATCAAAGCAACATTTTCTAAACTTGTTCATTTATTTCAATTTATAAAACTATTTTATTATACAAATAATTTAGATTTTTTATACACAAAAAGACTAGGATTTAAAATTCCTAGTCTTTGTTATTTCGGTATAAACAGATTTCACAAACTAAAAATCCATCTCATCCACACGAGGTGCGCCCGAAGTCACTGAAATTGTCTTTAAGACTTCTCGCTCGTCTTTGCTGAGTTCAATTTCAAAACAGTCAAGATTGCTCTGGATGCGAGAGGCTGTCACTGACTTAGGTAGGGGTAAAAATCCTTCTGCCAAGCTCCAAGCCAAGGCAATTTGAGCAACTGATTTCCCATGCTTAGCAGCAATTTCTTGGACTTCTGTCTTGTCAAACAACTCCCCTTGCCCAAATGGTCCCCATGCCTCTAAGAGGATTCCTTTCTCTTTACAGTAGTCAACCACTTCCTCCTGATAAACTCCTGGTGCCAAGCGTACCTGATTGACCGCTGGGATGATTCTTGCTGTCTCAAGTAAGTCATCCAAATGATGGGGAAGGAAATTACTAACGCCGATAGCACGAATTTTACCTTCTTGGTACAGGTCCTCCATCGCTCTCCAGACATCGGCATTGCGAGTTTTCCATTCGTCATTTTCTCTTAAAGGTTTTGGATTTGGCCAATGGATAAGGTACAAATCTAGATAATCCAATCCCAGTTTTTCCATTGATTCTTCAAATGCTTGGCGAGTTTCTTCATAGCTGTGATTGGTATTCCAGAGTTTGGTCGTTACAAAGATTTCTTGTCGTGGAATACCGCTATCTCGAATAGCACGACCAACACTTTCCTCATTTTTATAGATAGCTGCAGTATCGATATGACGATAACCAGCCTTTAAGGCTTCTAAAACGGCTTGATAGGCTACCTCTCCATTTTCAGCTTTCCATGTTCCAAATCCTAGTACAGGAATGGAAACTCCATTATTAAGGGTGTAAGATTTCATCGTTTTTCCTTTCTATGTGAAGAAAATCTAAAGAAACAAAATCCTGATTATCAGAACACTTGCTCCTTTAGATTTTAACAATTATTGATCACGATCGTAATAGATCTCGTGAGCCTTCAAGCGAGAATTGAGCAATTCAGGAACAGTCACAAATGTATACCCTTCACCCTTTAAATACTCAATGACACTTGGTAGAGAATTAACAGAAGGACCATGGATATCATGCATGAGAATGATAGAACCATTACGAACTTGGTGTTGAATTTCTGTCAAAATAGCAGCTTCATTCTTACTCTTCCAGTCTAAACTATCCACATCCCACATGATAAAACTCAAGTCAAGACTATTTCGAATATCATCAGTGATGGCACCATAAGGTGGGCGCATCAGTTTAGAGCTTGATCCTAAAACTTGAGTCAACAAATCTTCTGTATCAGTGATTTGCTTTTTAGCATCTTCGAGGGATAATTTAGAAAGGATAGGGTGATCCCAGCTATGATTTCCCACAACATGACCTTCCGATTTCATTCGTTTCAGAAGATCTTCATTTCCTGCTATGTTTTTTCCAAGTACAAAGAAGGTTGCTTTTACACCGTACTTAGCCAGGGTATCCAAGGCTTGTGGAGTTGTAGTAGGATTTGGACCATCATCAAAGGTCAAGGCTACAACCTTTTTATTTTTCTTGGCAAAGTAAGTTTGATAGAGTTCAGCATCTTTTTCTAGTAAATAAGAGGACTCAATGACATCAAAGAAACTGGATATTGGTAAAGCAATTTCTTCAACAGTCTCTTCAGAATTAGCAGGATAAAGGATAATTTGACTATCTTTATAATCAAAACTCCAAGATGATAAGTCTTGGCCTGTGAAACTCTTTATAACTTGATCAATTTTTGTCTGGTCAAGCTTCTTATCTTCTAGAGTTGATTTGACCTGATTTAGTAAAAGTTCCTTAGCTTTGCTTGCATCTTTAAAAAGTTTACTAAGGTCAAAATCTTTCCCATCTTCAGTCAAGAAAATTTTTCCTAAAGAAGTCTTTTCTTTTTCTTCAACCTTTGATGCAGATAAATCGTAGACTTGCTTGCCAATATTACGAGCAACAACTCCCTTTAAGACAGGATCCAGCTGCTCAGTATAATAAAAGACCAGATCCTCTTTATCTTCTAGATTTTCTTTGATGTCTTGGTTGATTTTTTCTCTAATAGACGCAATAACTTCCTCTCCTTGCAGAGGGTAGTAGGCAATCACCTCCGCTTGCCCTTTTCGGAAATGGTCCCTCTGACTACCTGAGTTGAATTGCTGATCCTTTTCGCTTTTTAGCGCTTCAATTTTTTGTTCATAAGATTGCTTTTGTAGAACCTTGTAGCCAATGGCACTTCCCAAAAGAATCATAGCGATTCCTAAGATCCCAACAAAGGAAAGCAATAACCTTCTCTTTTTATCGTGAGAAACACGGTTCATATTTTTCTTCATATTTCCATCATATCAAATCAAAGCTATTATTTCAATGATAAACAGGTAATCTAGCTCCATTTCAAAAAATAAAAAAAAGCTTAGAGTTCTCTAAGCTTCTATTTTAAAAGCGAATTGCTTCACGTGTTTTTTCATATGAAGTCACAAAACGATTTGTAACTCCTGGTTCTGCAACTTCCAAGGCTTGAGAGATCTTCTCAAATGATGCCCGATAGTCAAACTCTTTCTCAAAAATTTCAAGTGCTTCGTTGAAAGCCTCTTGGATGCGTTCATCAAATGAACGGTAGCGATTTGAGTATTGGAGAAGTTGCTCAGTCAAGGTTGCATATTGAACAATATCGTATGTTTCTGTCTCAAGTACTGCCATATCATTCGTTGCAATTTCAAGAATTCGCTTAACAGATTCAATATTAACCTGCGGTTGTTCTAGCTCCGCCATCAAATCTTCAGTGTTATGACTTGCAGTAAAGAAAAGTTTCAAGAAACTTTGAGGGATTCCTGGTAAGTTTCGCTTCTCCATGTAACGTTTGATAGTGTGCAAACGATTCACATAGACATTTGCTTTTTGGCGAGCATTGAGGTCATCTTTTTCAATTTGCGCAAGTCGTTCGCTCACAGAAATTTGCTCATCTTCAATATCTTTGAGATTGCTTTGAAGCATTTCCAACTGTTCTTCAAGAACAGAATAGGCTTGAGCAGATTCTCTTTGGTCCTCTGTTACTTCTAAAATAGCGGTATCAAGTGCAGCTAATTCTTCTTGAAGTCGGCGGACATGATTCCCATCACTTTCTGGAAGAAGATAAGTTTTATTTAGTCGTTCAAGATCCTGAACAAGCACCTGGTTATTTTCCTTCAAGTGGTTGAGATAGGTTGGAAGTGTTGAGAGGAGATTCTCAACGACTTTTTGAGCCTCAATTTCATGAGTGAAAATATCATAAAGTGCATTGATTTCTTCTTGAATGCGATTATTTTCATACTCTGCATTGTCCAACTCCAACTGACGAATGTTTTCTTGATTATTCTTCAAAGATTCATGCAAGAGTTGGAAACGTGACTCAATATCTGTTTCAATAAAGTGGTATTTGGCATCCAACAGCTTACGATAGCCCTCTTCCAAATCTGCTAATTGGTCTGGTAATTCCTTTGTCAATGTTTCAACTAGAGCCGGAATACGATCAACGATATGAGTTAAGGCAAGAATATGGTTTTCAGTATCATCTAAGATTGCTGCGGCTTCAACTGGGTCACCTGAAGAGTTCAAGGTAACAAATTGAGAGAATTCTGATTGGATGTTTTCCAATTGTTTCTCAATCTCAGGAAGGGCTTTCCCATATTTTTCTGAGTTTTCTGCAACAGTGTGCTGGAGTGTTTCAAACAAGTCCAAAGCGTGCAAGACACGACCACTGTTTTTAGATTCTTGTTTTTCAAGTTCTGAGAGGGCATTGCGAATAGCTGCAATGTCTTCTTCGATCAAGTCGATTTGGCTCTCAATTTGATCAATTTTGTGTGTTGCTTTAAAGAAACGGAAAGAATTGTTGTAGCTTTCAGCTTCAAAGAGATGGTTTTCAATATCAGCAAATGAGTTAAGTGATAAATCGACCCATTTTTGATTCCATTCACGGAAGGTTACCTGACTTTGACCAATCAAGTGCATGTTTTTAACGGCTTCAACCTCATCATTAACTGGAAGGTTGTAGAGTTCTTCTTTTCTTTCTTCAAGGGCCGTTAATCGACTTACATTACGCTTACGTAAAAAGATAACTGCTACATAAGCTAGGATCAAAATGACTGCAATCGCAACCATTAGATAAATTAGTTGTCCATTAGACATATCAAACTCCTTTTATACTAGAAACAATCGTAATGATTATATCATATTTTTTAAACCAAGGGAACTATTTCCCACAATTTTTAGACGTCAAGTGTACTATAAACAGCGTTTTCTTCAATAAATTCGCGACGAGGTTCTACTCGATCTCCCATCAACATATCAAAGATTTTATCTGCTTCGGCAGCATCATCTACCGAAACACGCGCCATCAAGCGATGTTCAGGATCCATGGTTGTTTCCCACAATTGGTGGTCATCCATTTCTCCCAAACCTTTATAACGTTGGATGGTTGGTTTTGAACGCCCTTCACTGTGACGTGCTAAGGCTTCTTGGAGTTTAATTTCTTGATCTGCACCAGGTTGAATGTATTCTTTGATCTCACTTCCAACTTTAACCCCATAAATCGGTGGTTGGGCAATGTAGACATAACCAGCCTCTAAGATTGGTTTCATATAGCGATAAATCAAGGTTAGCAAGAGAGTTCGAATGTGGGCTCCATCAACATCGGCATCGGTCATCAAAACGAGTTTTTGGTAACGAGCCTTAGTGACATCAAATTCTGCACCAAATCCTGTTCCCATGGCTGTGAAAAGGCTTCGAATTTCTTCGTTGGCAAGGATTTTATCCATGCTAGCTTTTTCAACGTTCAAGATCTTACCACGAATTGGAAGGATAGCCTGGAATTCACGATTACGACCAGATTTGGCTGATCCACCAGCTGAGTCTCCTTCGACGATGAAGAGTTCGGTTTCAGCAGGGTTATTTGAAGAACAGTCTGCTAGTTTTCCTGGTAAATTGGAAATTTCCAAGCCAGATTTCTTGCGAGTGACTTCTCGCGCACGCTTGGCAGCCACACGAGCCTTGGCAGCCAAAATCCCTTTTTCCACGATGCGCTTGGCAATCTGTGGATTCTCCATGAGGAAATCAGAAAAGGCATCACTAAAGAGGCGGTTGGTAATCTTAACCACTTCGCTATTTCCCAGTTTGGTCTTGGTTTGTCCTTCAAACTGCGGATTTGGATGCTTGACAGAGATAACAGCAGTCAAACCTTCACGGACATCTTCCCCTGTCAGGTTGTCTTCATTGTCTTTTAGCAATTTATTCTTGCGGGCATAATCATTGATAACACGAGTCAGAGCCGTACGGAAACCTTGCTCATGTGTTCCACCTTCATGGGTATGAATGTTATTGGCGAAACTCATGACGTTTTCGTGGTAGCCAGTTGTGTACTGCATAGCTACTTCAACAGTAATGTCATCCATTTCACCATCTGTATAGATTGGTTTGTCAAAGATAACATCCTTATTCTCGTTGATATACTCAACGTAGCTAGCAATTCCACCTTCATAGTGGTAATGCTTGGTTTGTTCGAGACCTTCACGCTTGTCTGTAATTGAAATTCGAAGCCCTCGGTTCAAAAAGGCTAATTCTTGAACACGTTTGTTTAATTTTTCAAAGTCAAAAGTCGTTGTTTCTGTAAAAATCTCTGGGTCTGGTGTAAAGTGAACTGTTGTTCCTGTTTTATCTGTATCTCCAACGACCTCAAGATCAGCAACAACATGACCACGACGGTATTCTTGGTAATGAATTTTGCCGTTTTTGTGAACATGGACATCTAGTTGGGTTGAAAGAGCGTTTACTACTGATGAACCCACTCCGTGGAGCCCACCTGATACCTTATATCCGCCACCGCCGAATTTTCCTCCAGCGTGAAGAACCGTAAAGACTGTCTCAACAGCAGGACGTCCCGTCTTTTCCTGAATGTCAACAGGAATTCCACGACCGTCATCCACAACGGTAATGGAATCATCAGGTTCGATAAAGACTTGGATATGACTCGCAAATCCAGCCAAGGCCTCGTCAATAGAGTTATCAACGATTTCCCATACTAGATGGTGAAGACCTTCTTTTGAAGTCGATCCAATATACATACCTGGACGCATACGAACAGCTTCAAGTCCCTCCAAAACTTGAATTTGACTGGCATCATAATCTTGTGCCTGTTGATTTTTGATTTCTTCTGTCATTTTTTCCCTTTTCTTACATGTCTATTGCTTGTCTCAATGTCGCAACGTTATTAAAAAGATAGGCATCTAAGCCAGCAGCTTTACCTGCTTCTACATCAATATTTCTGTCTCCAATGACCAAACCGGATGAGATATGATATTTATCACGTAAATAAATCATAGACTCTGGATCTGGTTTCCGTTTGAAACCAGAACTGGCAGTCACGACTTCTGTGAAATAGTCAGCTATCTGAGTCTTTGCAAGAAGTTCTAGCACTTGGTCATTTCGATGAGAGACTAAGAAATGACGGCCACCCTTGTCAGAGATGTCTTTTAGTAACTCTGGAATTCCCTCAAACAAAACTGGGTACTCTAGCTCACGCGCTTCATTTTCTTTATAGTTCTCTAAAAAATCCTCGATATCTGGTGCAAACTTCTCGATGGCAAAAGCTGTCGAAACCTTCAAAGCTTCGTAGACTCGGTCGTGTTCTTGCTCTATTCCGTATTGGGCTAAGGTTTCTACAAAGGCTGCAGTAGAAGTCTCATAATTATCCAATAGGGTACCACCTAAATCCCATATATAGTCGTGATATTTCATACCCTTCATTATACCATTTTTTTATGAAAAAAGCGATGATTTCCTAGATTTTTCGGCTCTATAATTTATATAGAGAGTAAAACACTATTGCATCTATGGAGCCTTTTTGTGAAGAATAGCTCCTCTATAAATAATCAAGCAAAATCTTTCTTATCTCAAATGTACAAATTAAAGAATAGAAACTACTAACAACCGCGTCATTGTTCACAAACGAAACGCTTTTGGATTTTCAAACTTTAAAAATAGAATACTCATTGCTTTGAATACCACAATAGAGTGCAGAAAAAGATTATTCCAATATGGAGTCCCTTGTTAATTCATTACAGTTCCCAATGATTCCATCTTTCTTTTCAATTGTAATTTATTCTCCAAACAGGCAAAAAACGATAACGTCCTTTTAAGGTGTTATCGTTTTTGTATATCATCAGATAAAGTTTGATTTTTATTGAGCTAAATTCGATTAGTTTCTTCCGAAGTTTTGACCTCTACCATCGCGGTCAAAATACATCCAACTTCCATCTTCAAGTTGAATCCATTTGCTTCGAGCCATATCCCCTGAATTGGCATCGAAATATCGACTAACCCCATTCACATCAACAACTTTTCCTTTGACTTGCTTGCCGTCTTGCGTGAAATAGAGAGTCTGTTGACCAACCTGCTGCAAGCCTGTCACTGCTTTTCCATCTTGATCAAAATAGTACCACTCATTTTGGGAACCTTCGACAAATTTGTTGGTTGCCATCTCTCCTGAGTTAGCATCAAAGTAACGGATACTCTTATCTGAAAGTGTCACGATTTTACCCTTGACTTGCTTGCCATCTTGGTCGAAGTAAAGTGTTTGTTTGCCAATCTTTTGAAGACCTGTCACTGCTTTACCAGTTTTGTCAAAGTAATACCATTCGTTCTTGGCACCTTCAGCAAACTTGCCGACCGCCATTTCTCCTGAGTTGGCATCAAAGTAACGGATACTCTTATCTGAAAGTG
>NZ_KV811100.1:92412-152337 GCF_001813005.1 Streptococcus sp. HMSC062H02 | reverse complement strand
CGATTTTACCCTTGACTTGCTTGCCATCTTGGTCAAAGTAAAGTGTTTGTTGACCAATCTTTTGAAGACCTGTCACTGCAACTCCATCTGCTCCGAAATAGTACCAATCACTTGGGTTATCACCTTGAGCAAAACGATTGATAACAGCATTTCCCGAATCCTTGTCAAAGTAACGAAGTTTGCCATCTTTAGCACTCACAATCTTGCCCTTAACCTGATAGCCGTTTTCATCAAAGAATTGCTGTCCATCTCCTATCTTGACAAGACCTCGAGCCATAACGCCCTTGGCATCAAAGTAACGCCAGTTTTGACCATCAGTAGTGTAGTAACGGTTGAGAACTTGGGCACCAGTTTGATCATAGTAGTACTGATTACCATTTTCATCTTCACGGATAGAATCACGAAGTTGAATACCATTCTTCAAGAAATAAACGTGCTTGCCATCAATTTCATGAGCACCTGTTACAAGATAGCCTCGTTTATCGAAGTAATACCAATTTCCATTTTCATCTTGGATAAAGGAATTTTTAGCTTGATAACCACTAGTTGAATAGAACTTAGTACCATTGGCATCACTAACAAATCCTGTGTAAGCATTCTTATTAACTAATTGCTTAGGCAATACTATCTCGCCATTTCTGTTAGTGAGATAGTCGTTGCTAGCCCAGTCTTTAAGAACATAGTAAGCACCACGACCTAAGATATTGGTACCATTGAAGTACTTAGCCGACCACTTGGTAATCTTCTCATCTGTTGTCATCTTTTGACCATTGGAAATCTGTACTCGTTCAAAGATTTCTGGATATTTAGCTTTGAGCTCATCTAAGAAGGCGCCACCGTACTTACCTTGGAAATCAGTTCCATTGGTCTTACTATTAGCTACATAGAGTTTTTCCTTGATTTCTGCACCTTCACGGTAGGTTCCGTAGTTGTTGACACGTGTTGCTGTTACCACTTCCTTACCTGGTAGGTTATAGATTTGGTCTGGTACCCAGTCCGCGATGGCTTGGATATTAACACTGTGAAGCGCACGAAGAGCATTGAGCAAATCTTTTAAAGAACCATATTTATTGTTCTTGCTCATCGCCATATCATAGCGGTCTTCAAAGGCATAACCATTCTGAATGATAGAATCTAAGAAAGTACCGTCTTGGCTAGATACATACTGAGGTGGTAGCTCAAATGAAGTTACTCCCCATTCCTTGAAGAGGTTGACATTTTTAGCAATAACTTTATTGGTATATTGGTCATCGCGGGTTGCAAAGTCTTGGAAGTTAGAAAATCCTTCGTAAATCAACTGAGAATCAAGGGCTGCGCTAGATTCGTAGACCTGACCACTAGCGTTTTTCTTCTTGCTTGCTGTTGTACGAGCATCCTGATCTGCCTTAGCGCCAACTGGTACCCAAACAGCCAGATATCCAGAAACCTGTACATTGCTATAGCCTGCAATATCATTCATATCAAAGGTTAAAATACCATTAGCATCTGTCTTCTTCCAGAGCGATTGCGGCACTTCTTCGTCAGTTAGATAGCGGGAAATGCCATCTTTGGTCGTCAAAAGCACAGGGCGATAGTATTGATTCTTGTGGGCTGCTCCCATATTGACTTGCAGTTTATCCCATTCGTTCAGTTTCAGGTTAGGGTTGTTAGAAGCAATAACAGCCATCCCTTGGGTACGGGTTTCTGCTGTTCCTTCATCTGTTGCTTCATTGGCACCAGTACCGTAGCGAACAGAAGTCAAAATACCATTGTAAGACCATTTATCAGCCTCACGAGGTACACCCATATATGTGACTTTCATGTCTTGTCCACCTGCTACATACTTAATACGAGCACGCAACAAGGCATCGATAGCATCGTGGTAAGGAGATTTTTTCTCCATGTATTGACCATCATCGGTATAGAGGTCACCATAGTAGACCCGAGTGATAGAGTCTTTATTGGAGAGCATGAGAGCATGAGCAGTTGGGATGTTGAACTGCGTATACTTCTTGTCTGCCTTGCGCATATCTTCGTTGTAGATCTTGAAGGCTTGCTTGAGTTCATCCATAGTAAAGGTCAAACCATCCGTGTTTGGATTAATATTTTCTCGGATGATGTCGGCAATAACGGTTTGTACTTCACTGTCATGAGCCCGAACAAAGATATAGTTAGCCATCCGTTCGCCATTTTTCTTTTCAGAAGAACGGTCATTTAGACTATTTGTAATCGTTGGCTCTACTCCGCTACGGATAGATAGATTACGCATGAATGAATAAAGCAAGGACAAGCGTAGCTTGTTGTCAATTGCTAGTTGAGCACCTTTAGTATCTTTGTTGTAGTCAGGATCGTTATCAGACCAAGCTTCCAAGATAGACAAATGCTTGATAGCTTCTTCTTCACTTTCTCCCACCTTGTAGCGAGACTTGAAGTAGTCAGATGCGATTTGGAGCAAGTCTGCGTTGACATTGTCCACCGCATCGACACGAACTCCATCAAAATTAGCAGTCGGATCATTGGCTACGATGCTTCCAAAGTTCATCATAAAATGCAACCAGTTGAGTTGTTCGGCTTGAACAGCTGGATTAGAGTTGTCAAAGTCGTTAGCGAGCAAGAACTCATAACCACCATTTGACTTGTCAATGAAGTACTTAGGTGTACCTGTTTGACTAGTAGGGGTACGGTTAAGCAGACGGAACTTAGAGTCAGCATGAGAGCTCTTCTCATTATTGGTATAAAGCAAAGCTCCACCCTGCAAGTGGTCCTTTTTAGTACCAGTTGTTTCAGACTCTGACTTGATATTCCAGTTTGGCTGGGTTTTGACAAAGGCACCCATCAGCGTTCTCAACCATTTTGTATCGCCTTCTTTACCAATTTTTTCCTCAATTTTGCGCTGAACCTGCTGAGAAGCTCCTGTCAGGAGAGCTTGTTCAACTTTGTTTTCAAAAGCACCTGCTCCCAGACCTTGCTGGTTCATATAGTTGAGGTAATTAATCTGAGTACGTTTATCAGGCCACCAAGCCATCAAAAGGGGACGTAAGTCTGTTTCTGTCGAAGCCGTCCATGTTTTTCCATCTTTTAAGATGAACTTTGGACGATACCAACTATCTGCTGTCAAATAACCGTCTACAGTTTCGATATCCTTGTCAGTCGTACCGTAAAAAGCATTCTTTTGAGAGAATTCATTATTGAGACTGCTGGTTCCTTGTTGGAACTGATATTCATTTGAATCAACTAATGCACCAGTTTCTGCATCAAAATAAAGTATTCTCCCATTAAGTTCAACTGCAAAATTCTTTTTAACTGTACCATCGTCCTGAACATAGTAATTTTTACCATCAATGGTCTTAATATGAGATAGGACATCATCATCATGGTCAGCATTTACAGGTGCAGGTTGAGCCTGATCTGCTACCATTCTTTCAGCTACTACTCCTTGTTTTTGAGCAGGTTCGGGCAAGCGATCTTTCTTTACAACCTTTGGATTTGCAACAATCTTGTCTTCAACAGCCGTTTTTTCTCGTTTGTTGTCATCTTGCTCTTGGGCAGTTGTTGGCCCTGCTTGTTTATCCTGGTCTGCTACTTCTGTTTTAGGAGTTTCTGTGATTGCATTAGCAGCTTTAACTTCTTCAGCAACAGCAGCCTTTTCTGTAGATGCTTCTTTCGTATCTGCTGGTTTAGCAGGCTCTTGAGCATTGGTTTGAACTGTTGCTTCTGTATTTTCTGCTGGTTTAGCAGGTTTTTCACTAGCAGTAACATCGCCTGTCACCTTGTCTGCAGGGGTTGCTTTTTCTGCTTCTTGCTCAGATGCTATTTTAGCTTGGGCTGGAGTTTGCTGACCCGGATCACTAGTCTGAGCTGTAGCAGGTTCTTGAACCACAACCTGCTTTACATCATCCGCATGGACAACGCCTGGTTCTAGACCAAGTACCTTTGGTGCTACAATAAGGGCCAAGGTCGTCAAAGCAATGGCTACCCAGTTTTTCTTAACTTTATGCATCTTATCAATGAATCTTTTTCTCCATCATAAAGCCTCCTTCTGAATTTAGTATAAAGTTATGCCCTTATTCTAGTATATTTTTCAAAATGATCATTTTTTGTTGCACATCTACAACTATGAAAGGCAAATTCTTTCAAACTGTTCTTTAAGTTTTTGGGCAACACCAAAGGAATCTAAAAATTCAAAAAAAGATAGGCATTGCTCGATGTCACTGAGAGCATTAGTATTCCCAACCTTGTAGGCATACAGAGCCCTATGATACTTAATCAGCGTTCGATCATATAGATCTGTTTCAGGGATTTTAGAGTGGTCGAGATAATTGAGAAACCTCATAGCAACTAGCAGATGGTTTCCTTCTATACAGACGCTAATGACATTAAGTAGCATCTTGATAATACGGCGGCGATTTTCAGGTAGGTTGTTATAAAACTGGGTACGATTGATCATCTCACTAGCAAAGGTTTCCAGCGTTTCCAAGGTCATCAAATCAACACTGTTTGTAAAAAGCCAGAGTTCATAACGTCCCCACTCCTCAACAGAAAAGAGATGATCCGTCAGGAATTCTATATCCTTCTTGCTAATCTGAAAATCTGAGCAACAGGAGGACAAGAGGGCCCTGACAATGATTGTATTGAGTTTATAGTTTTTTTTCTCAGGAAACTGTTCGGTCAATGCTTCTGAGCTTGACAAAATATTTTGGAGCTTGACAACATTGTTTTCCTGATATGCATCAGCTACTTTTTTTGAGAACAGCACATCATCTGAATCAATGTAATTATGGTAAACATACTGAAACTCCTCTAGGGAAACGGCCATATTTTTTAAACAGCAATAAAAAGAATCAAGTGTGATCCCATTGACTCCCCGTTCAAAACGGGATAGCTGAGCCACGGAAATATCACCAGCAGCCACCTCTTTCAGGGACATTTTTTTTGATTCTCTAATGACTTTGAATATTTTTCCAAATGCTTTCAACATATCACTCCCCCAGTTTCGTATATGCAAAAAATTCTTACTAATTTTAATATACTAGTAACACGTTTCAATTATATTACAGAGAAAGTACTTTATATTTCAAATTAATACAAGCAGATTAATTCGCATGATAAAGCATTTTAATATAGCATTTATTGAATGTTCTATCTTTTTCATGAATCTATTGATTTCAGTAGAAATCTGAACTATTCTATCTAACAACTTGAAAACACTAACATTTCTAGAGATAGATTTCCTTCTTATGTTAAACGAATCTTGGTTGATTTATAAAAGATTGATATAAAAGCGCAGGACAATCATATGAAACATTTTTTAGAAATGGAGTAAATAAAAAAACGAGAGCCGAACTCTCGTTTTACTGTTGATTTCCAAAGACATCTCGATAGAGCATGCCGTCTCGTAAACTTTCAGCATCTCCTCCCAATTGCTCTACCAATTCATAGGCAAAGGCAAGTGCGGTTGACGGTCCTCGGCTAGTTGTTAGATTACCATCTACAACCACTGTTTGTTTTTGATAAATTCCGTCAGTAATTTGCTCCTGAACTCCGTCATAACAAGTAAAGTGCTTGTCTTTCAGGACACCTGCTTGATGGAGAGCGATTGGAGCTGCACAGATAGCTGCAATTTTCTTTCCAGCTTGATCAAAGGCTTTAATCTCAGAAATGAGGGCTGGATTATCCCGTAGGTGAGCTGATCCTGGCATACCTCCTGGAAGAACGACCAAGTCATAGTCAGACAAATCACCATCAAAGATACGGTCGGCTGTTACCCGAATGTCATGTGACCCTGTCACCTGCTCTTCAAATCCTACCATATCACAAGAAATGTTTGCTCGACGCAAGACATCGACTACTGTCAAGGCTTCAATTTCTTCAAAACCTTGGGCTAAAATAACTGCTACTTTTGCCATAGTGGCCTCCTTATTTGATTTGTTTTAGGACGACTTTCTTTCGTTTGAATGGAACTTTTCCACTTTTCTCCTCCGCTAGGTTGGTCTGGTAACTCATAGATAAGAGGAGACCGACACCGATGAGGTTACTAATAATTGCGGATCCCCCTTGAGAGATGAAAGGTAGAGGAATCCCTGTCAAAGGAAGTAAGCCTGTCACGGCACCGATATTTTCAAAGATATGGAAGAGCAACATCATGATAAAACCAGTCGAAATGTAGGTGTAGAACTGGTTATTTGACCTGAGCGTAATCTTCAACATACGGTAGATGAGAAGCAAGTATAAAGCAACCACAAAGACTGAACCAATAAAGCCAAAGTCTTCTGCAATTACGGTGAAAATCATATCACTCTCACGTACTGGAATGAGGAGATTGGACACATTGAAACCTTGTCCAAACAAGCCACCACTTCCAATCGCAATTTGTCCCTGCGCCTGTTGATATGTTGTTGTTTGTGCAAAGTCAAAGGGATTGAGCCAAGCCAAGATGCGGTTGATCTGGTAGGTTGGCATCCCAATCTGATGCAAGAAGGCACGTCCATCCTTGCTTATAAAGATGGCCATGAAGCCTACAACTGCAGTCACTCCTGTCGCAAAAACAGGAATGATAATCTTCCACGAAACACCTGAAAGGAGAACCATACCGGAAAAAATAGCTACAAAGACCAAGGCAGTCCCCAAGTCACTTTGTAGGGCTAAGAGGATCAAGACTGGTATGGTAAAGGCAATCATCCAACCAATCAATAGGAAATCCAAGGGAATAGTTCGTCGCCATTCCTTGTGTTTTTGAGTGAATCTTACAATGGCTCGAGCCAACATCAAGATATAGGAAATCTTCATGAACTCCGATGGCTGAAAGAGTGTCGTTCCACCAATCGATACCCAGTTCTTGGCACCTGTTGACGCTACAAGATTTGGATTGTAGAAAACAAGAGGTAGGATCATCAAAGCTAGCCCTAGACCATAAAGATAGGGAGTCACCTTCCATAAAAACTCGGTATTAAAGAACATGACCACAAAACCAATGACAAGGCCCAAGGAAATCCAAGCGATTTGCTGACCTAGAATTGGTAATACATTATTTGGATAGTCATGACTAACTGCTATATAAATGGCCACTACTCCAATCACCAGTAAACAAAACACTGGTAGGAGGAGGCTATAATCGACTCGAGAGTCGAAGGAACGTTTCATATTTTTTACCTTTTCTCTTTCTTGGATTTTTCTTTCATTCTATTGCGACGAGATTGGAGAAAATCAGCTACAGCAGGCTCTAGCTGTTCTCTAGAAAGAACCTGAACAGCCCTTTCTTTTGACAAGGCCTGGGCGATTTGTTTGCCGTAACGCTTGCTAACGACACGACTGTCTAAGATAACAGCAACCGAACCTTGGTCAGATCTTCTAACAGTACGGCCCAGAGCTTGTTTTAGCCGAATAATCGCCATCGGCAACTGATAATCATAGAAAGGATTTTTCCCTTCTTGACGCAGTTCTTGGTTTAATTTTTTGGTTAACGGTTCTTGGGGGTTTTGGAAAGGCAATCTCGGAATCACTTGGATCACGCAAGGATGGGTTGAAAAATCAACTCCTTCCCAGAAACTACCTGTTCCGAGTAAGATCTGGCGTTCACCTTTTTCAAAACGTTTTTTCAGTTGGCTTGGTTCCCCATTTTTATACTGAGCTAGATGCGGTTGGTCGAGCAGGTCTGAAACAGCCAGCAACATCTCTTTTGAGGTAAACAAGACCAGTATGGGTTCTTGAAAGGCCTGTAAGCTTCGAGTGACAGAAGCCACTTCACTAGCATAGTCAACAGGTGAAACTTCTGTCACAAGAGGAAAATCATCGACTAGAAAGACTTCTTGTTGCTCCTGCTTTGCTACATCAAGCTTAACAAGCGGAGCATCTGGAAATCCCAACAAATCTGCTAAGGAAACCCGATTACTGATTTCAAGAGTGGCCGATACTCCTAGGAGTCTACAATCTTCTGGCAATAAGTCTGCTAGTATAAAGCGGCCTTTTTTACTTGAACAAATCAAGACATCCTTGCTCGATTTCTCTGCTGTAGCAAGCCAAAATTCACGATCCGAGGTGAAAAAGTTTGCAATTTCTCGATACTCTGGGAGAGTTAACTCCGAAAAATGTTGGCGCAACTCTTCAAGAGAATCCAACCACTTTCCATTCTTCAGACCTGACTGATAGTGCTCCATCAAGTAACGACATTCAAAACCTATACTCTCCAGCAAGCGTTTCTGAACCAAATCTTCCTCTGTCTCCAAGGACTTTTCAATTTGAGTTACAAGTTCCTCAAGGCGATAAGCCTGCTGGGCTAGATTTTCGAGAGCTAGCAGCATTTTTTGAGCTTCATCCAAGATCAGCAAACGGTTATCGACAAACTCTGGATTGTCTTCCAAACGAGTGACCAGATAGGCATGATTAGTCAAGAGAACGCGACTGGTCTTGGCCTTTTCCTGCCCTCGTTTCCAAAAATCCTCTGTGGCAAATAAACTTTTCTTTGAAAGCTTGCCATCGTGGACTAGTTCTGGCAGAAAGTGCTGGTAGCGATAAAGCTGCCCGATTTCGTCCAAGTCACCTGTCTCTGACTCTGTTAGCCAGATAAGCAACTGCATTTTAAAGCGTGTGAAAAGGCGATTGGACTCTGATCGATGGAGAACTCTGTGAAAGGCATCCAGTTTTAAATAGTTTTGAGGACCCTTGAGACTATGAATCTCCAGATGGAAAACCTCTTTTAAGCGCTGACCTTCTTCTTGCATGATTTGATTTTGAAGAATTTTGGTCGGAACACTCACTAGGATACCTACTTGACTCTCCAAGTTCAAAGCTGGGAGGAGATAACCATAAGTCTTGCCCAGTCCCGTTTGGGCTTGGATAAAGGAAGTCTGGTGTTCTTCCAATAATTGCTCAACCTTCTCCGCAAAATCCAGCTGCTGTGGACGTTCCTCCAGCCCCAATAAAGAAATGTTTTTAGCAAAGTCTTTGGATAACTTTTGTGGGACTAAGGCTTTGCTTTCCTTTCTGAGGAAAAGCCCATGAAGTTCCATCAAGTCCGGTAAAGACAAGAGAGATTGTTGCTGATAGACCTCCTCAATCACCAGATAACTTTCATAGAGAAGGTTGTCTGCAAGTTTTAGCAAGCTTTCTAAGAGCCCTTTTGGTAACTCAAATAGTTTTTGACGCATGTAGAGCAAGAGTTCAGCTGTTGCCTGAGCATCTGACAGGGCAGTATGGGCATGTTCCAGCTCAATGCCCAACTCTTGACAAAGGATACCTAAGTTATACTTTTCAAACTGAGGATATAGAACTTGGGCAAGCTCAACTGTATCCACCCGCGGTGTGCGCAATTCATATCCTTCAAAAAAGAGAAATTCCGCAAGAAGGTTGGCATCAAACTGTACATTGTGCGCAACAAAAATACCGTCCTTAACCAATTCAAAAATTTTTCCAGCCACCTGAGAAAATTCTGGCGCCGCAGCCAAACGCTGATCGGTCAGACCCGTTAATTCTTTGATATGAGAATCCAAAGGTTCGTGGGGATTGACATCAGTCGCATACTGATCGATGATGTCGCCATTCTCAATCACCACAATGCCTACTTGAATAATTTTTGCCTTGCTTCCGGTGCTGGTCGCCTCTAAATCAACGACCACATACCGATTATTTCTCGCATTCATCATTAAAAATTATATCAAAAAAAGCATGATTTGACACCCCTCAACTTTGATAACAATCTCGCTTTCCTTGCGAGTTTGAGTAAAAATCAAGACCTTAAAAGAGAGAATTTCACGCAAGTTCAGCAGTTGGTCGCTGGTTCTGAGGTATTTGAAAACTTTATCAACAAAGCTACATCAACATAAAAAGACAACCAAGATATTAGCTGCCTTTTTGAGATATTTTTTTCATTGTTTTCGGAAGTAGCTTGCTAATTTCAGTTGGCAAGACAAGGTAGTTTTCTTGAGCAAGTTCTTGCGCGATAGCTGAATGAAGGTAAGTCGCTACCACCACTCTTTCATAGAGGCTGACTTGGTGAAACTGACCTGCAAAACCTGCAATCATCCCAGCCAGAGTATCTCCCATCCCACCTGTTGCTTGATAGGGACCTCCAACCTGTAACTGATAATATTCAGACTGACCAGCTTGCCAGATACGAGTCGCTGGACCTTTCTCGACAAGAATCGTTCCTTGAGGAAAATCAGAAAGAGTACTAGCAGTCGTCTCTTTATTTTGATGGTCAAGAACTATACCAGACAGTCTTTCCCATTCCTTTTGGTGGGGGGTTAGGATGAGCTGACTAGATGGGAATGTCAAATGAGCTTTTGCTAAGATGCCCAAAGCACCGCCATCTGCAATCAAAATCTGGTCTTTTCTAAGGCTGTCAAAGACCCGTTTTACGAGTTCTTCTCCAAATGCATCCTCTCGCAAACCCGGACCTAACAAGACAACTTCTGCTTTTACTAACTGTTCTTTTAACAATTGCTGGTCTTGAAGAGAAAATGCCATGGCCTCAGGTAAATGACTGTGCAGAGCCGGAATATTTTCCTTATCCGTGCCAACAGTCACCAACCCTGCCCCACTTTTGACAGCTGCAATGGCTGACATGATGATAGCTCCCCCATAAGGATAGGTCCCTCCCAGCAAGAGCAGGCGACCGTAATCTCCCTTATGGCTGTAACGAGAACGTTCAATAATAACTTTTTCTAATAAAGCTTGATCAATCACTTTCATCGTTTTTTCCCTCTCACTCCATTATACTACAAAAGGAGGTTCAGACCTCCTTCTACACTATTTTCCCTTAAATTCCGCAAAGGTCTGTAAGATTTTAGCTGCCACTGCTGGAGAAGGTTCTCCTTTTAGCTCTAACGTGTCATCTGCATATGGAGTAAGGCCAGCAAAGTCTCCTATCTGGACTGAATAAAGAGACGTTTTAAACAATTCAATATCGTTTTGGTCATTTCCAAAGGCGATGAAGTTCTCCCCACATAACTTTTCAACAGTTGTCGCCTTATGAGTATCCAAGGGATTAACATAAAGGCACTTTTCATGCGCATGATAGGAGAGATGAGCCTGTCCTAGTCTTTCTAGCTGACCAAGCAGATCATCAAGCAAATCCTCATGGTCACCCATATAAACGACTACCTTAATCGGAGTACCTAAGTCCTTGAGTTTCTGATGACGAGCCACCTTTAGGGGATCCACACTAGAGATAAATGGAATTTTTTCCACAATCTGACCACTGTAGTCAAAGCAATCATCTGCAAAGAAAGGGAGATTATAGGTCTGGCAATAATCCACTAGCGCCTGATAAACTCTAGTATCGAGATTCCTTTCGAAGATAGCCTTCCCCAGATAATAGGCTACGCCACCATTCAAACCTATAACCAAACGCTGACTGAGTTCAGAACCTAATAAACCCAAACAATCCCGATAAGAGCGAGCTGAAGCAAATACAATCTCATGCCCATAATCTTCAGCCTTTAAAAGAACCTGCTTAATCTCCTCATCAATGGTCATATAGTCAAAAGACAGCGTCCCATCCAGATCAAATACGAATTTCATCTTCCTATTCCTTGTTTAGTGTTCGAAGCGCTGCCTGATAGGTTTGCTCCATTAGCATGGTAATAGTCATAGGTCCAACTCCACCAGGTACAGGTGTGATGTGACTAGCAAGTGGTGCAACCGCATCATAATCAACATCTCCACAAAGCTTGCCATTTTCATCTCGGTTCATCCCAACGTCAATGACAACCGCTCCCGGTTTGACAAAGTCAGCAGTCACAAACTTAGCGCGACCGATTGCAACCACAAGAATATCTGCCTTAGCAGCCACCTTGGCAAGATGATGGGTGCGTGAGTGAGTCAAAGTCACAGTCGCATTCTTGGCTAAAAGAAGCTGAGCCATTGGTTTCCCAACGATATTTGAACGACCGATAACAACCGCATTTTTACCTTCTAGATCAATCCCATATTCATGAAACATCTCCATAATTCCTGCAGGTGTTGAAGGAATCATAACTGGATGACCAGACCAGAGGCGACCCATGTTTAGGGGATGGAAACCATCCACGTCTTTTTCGGGGTCAATGGCTAATAAAACTGCCTCTTCGTCAATATGTTTTGGCAAAGGTAATTGAACCAAAATCCCATGCCAAGCTGGATCTTGATTGTATTTGGCAATCAAGTCTAACAATTCCGCTTGGGTAATGGTCTCTGGAACTCGCACTACTTCACTACGGAAGCCAGCAGCAAGAGCTGACCGTTCCTTGTTGCGAACGTAGACTTGGCTGGCAGGATTGTCCCCCACCAAAATCACCACCAATCCTGGAACTAGACCTGTTTCTTCTTTTAGTTTAGCCGTCTTCTCAGCCAACTGTCCTTGTAACTTAGCCGCAAGAGCCTTCCCATCAATAATCTGTGCCATATCTCTTCTCTTTTCTATCAAATATCCTCTATTATATCAAAAAATAACTCGCCATCCTAACACTTCTTGCCTAATGGACCCTATAGTCTGAAACTATAAGAAAAAGCCCTTATCGAGCTTTTATGCTTATTTATACTAGGTAAACTTGTCATACTTTCTTTTTGACTTTTGGAGCCGGTAAGACTTCGTACATCTCCTTGATTAGTCTGATTAGACATGACTTATCTTCAATGTCTTCTATCAAAATCATCTCCTTAGCTCCTTCATAAGGACATTCAAGCCTAGTCTGTCCCAGTTGATCCATGACTACCTTCACAGGCTTCAGTAACAGACGATTATCGTAGATTCCTCCAATAATCTTTCCACGATAATAAAGAATATACTCTCCCATCATTGGACGATAACTCATCTCCTCTAGCTCTGATAGCTGTTCGAGAATAAAATCTAAATATTCTTTACTGGAAGCCATGATGCCTACTCCATTTCTTCTAAAAATGAGGTCTTACAAAACCTTACTCAAAAATTCCTTGGTTCGTTGTTCTTTTGTTTGATCGAAAATCTCCTCTGGTGTTCCATCTTCAACAACAACTCCATCCGCCATAAAGATGACACGGTCTGCTACCTCACGAGCAAAGCCCATTTCATGAGTCACAATCACCATGGTCATCCCTGATTTAGCAAGGTCTTGCATAACAGCTAGAACTTCTCCAACCATCTCAGGGTCTAAGGCTGAAGTCGGTTCATCAAAGAGCAAAACATCTGGTTCCATAGCAAGTCCACGTGCAATGGCAATCCGTTGTTGCTGACCACCTGACAAACTCTGTGGATAAGCCGTCGCCTTGTCTGGCAAGCCAACTTTTTCTAACAGTTCCTGTGCTCTTTTCTCCGCAACTTCCTTGCTTTCACCTTTGGTTTTAATTGGTGATAAAGTGATATTTTCCATCACTGTCATATTGGGAAAGAGGTTGAATTGTTGGAATACCATGCCCATCTTTTCACGCATAGCAAAAAGGTCATTTTTCTTATCAGTGATATCAACTCCTTCAAAGATAACCTTACCTTTACTTGCTTCTTCAAGGAGATTCATCGAACGAAGGAGGGTTGATTTCCCGCTCCCTGATGGACCAATAATGACCACAACTTCTCCACGTTTAATCTCAAGATTGATGCCTTTTAAAACTTCATTTTTCCCAAAAGACTTATGTAGTTCTTCAATTTTAATCAAGGTTTCTGTCATTATTTCTTGTCTCCTTGTCCAATATGTTTTTCAAATGCTTTCAACGCCACTGTCAAAACAGAGGTCATAATCAAATAGTAAAAGGCTGCAAATAAAAGGGGAGTCAACGGTAAATAAGTTGTTGTTGCTACTGTCGTTGCACCATTCCACAACTCCATCACCCCAATCGCTGATAAGAGGGAACTATCCTTGATAATGGTGATAAATTCATTTCCCAGCGCTGGAAGAATATTTTTTATAGCTTGTGGCAAAATGACATAACGCATGGCATTTTTCGGACGAATACCTAAAGAATATGCGGCCTCTAACTGTCCTTTAGGAACCGCATTGATCCCCGCACGAACAGTTTCTGAAACGTAAGCACCACTGTTCATAGAAATAATCAGAATACCAGGAATCAAACGAGAAAGATCAACTCCTAAAATTCCCACTTGAATAGTCGGAGCATTGATATGCATAAGAGCAAAGGCAATCATAATCTGAACCATCATCGGAGTTCCACGGAAGATCCAAACATACACATTTGCAAACCAAACGAGCGGTTTAAAGGGTGAACGTTGGGCAAAGGCCAGTAACACACCTATAATGGTCCCTAAGCAGACAACAAGGATGGAAATCAATACGGTAATCAGAGCACCATAGTTAAAATATGGTAAATACTTTGGTAAAAAAGAAAAATTCATATTCAATCAACTTTCTATGTATTAGATTGTATGATTATAACATGAATTGAATTAAAATGCAATCCTTTTTCCCCTGATTTTAACAATTAACTTGATAGAATAGAGAAATAGAGAGAAATCACAGTTTTTTTCTAGTCAACTACCTCTTGTTTATGGTAAAATAGAAACGATAAGAAATGGAGGAGAATCAAAATGGAATCACATTTGGTTAGAATCATTAACCGCCTAGAAGCAATGACAAAAGATGGTGGAAATCTAAAACGTAATTTTGAACGTGAAGGTGTTGTTGTCGCAGAAGTTGCATACAGCCACGACGAAGAAAATGGATCACTCTTCACCCTTCGCGATGTAGAAGCTCGTGAAACTTATACCTTTGATAGCATTGATTTAATTGCAATGGAGATCTACGAACTCCTTTACTAATATAAAAACAACGGGCAGTAAGTCCCGATGAATGAGAATCCTTTTTGTCACCACAAATGGGATTTTTTCTTACCTTCAAGCTGCTTAATTCTCCATAAATCCTTCTTTTAAAAACGACCACTTCCCAATCTTTTTACTTGCTTTACACCTTAATCATGCTATAATGAGAGTATAAAACTTTGACTATTCTTGACCTTTTTCTTAGACCAAGAATAAGAATGAAATGAGGTAGATGTATGCTCTGTCAAAACTGTAAAATTAACGACTCAACAATTCATCTGTATACCAATATCAATGGACAGCAAAAGCAAATTGATCTCTGTCAAAATTGCTATAAAATTATCAAAACAGATCCAAATAATACCCTCTTTAAAGGAATGACTGACTTAAACAATCATGACTTTGATCCTTTCGGCGACTTTTTCAATGATTTGAACAATTTCAAACCTTCTTCTAATAACGTCCCTCCAACTCAATCTGGTGGAGGATATGGAGGAAACGGTGGTTATGGACCTCAAAACCGAGGCCCACTTCAAACACCTCCTAGTCAAGAAAAAGGACTCCTAGAGGAATATGGTATCAATATTACTGAGATTGCTCGTCGGGGAGATATTGACCCTGTTATCGGTCGAGATGAGGAGATTATCCGCGTTATCGAAATCCTAAACCGTCGAACCAAGAACAACCCTGTCCTTATCGGAGAACCAGGTGTTGGTAAAACAGCCGTTGTCGAAGGGCTAGCTCAGAAGATTGTCGATGGCGATGTTCCCTATAAACTCCAAGGCAAGCAGGTCATCCGTCTGGATGTAGTCAGTCTAGTTCAAGGAACAGGTATTCGAGGCCAATTTGAAGAACGTATGCAAAAGCTCATGGAAGAAATTCGCAAACGCGAGGACATCATCCTCTTTATCGACGAAATCCATGAAATTGTTGGTGCAGGGTCAGCAGGTGATGGCAATATGGATGCAGGCAATATCCTCAAACCAGCCCTTGCCCGTGGTGAATTGCAAATGGTCGGAGCCACTACTCTCAATGAATACCGCATCATTGAAAAAGACGCTGCTCTAGAGCGCCGTATGCAGCCTGTCAAGGTAGATGAACCAACTGTCGAAGAAACCATTATCATCCTTAAAGGGGTTCAAAAGAAATACGAAGACTACCATCACGTCAAGTATACTGATGCTGCTATCGAAGCTGCTGCAAATCTTTCCAATCGATACATCCAAGACCGCTTCTTGCCAGACAAGGCTATTGACCTGTTGGATGAAGCTGGTTCTAAGATGAATCTGACGCTGAACTTTGTTGATCCTAAAGTAATTGACCAGCGTTTAATTGAAGCTGAGAATCTCAAGGCTCAAGCTACACGAGAGGAAGATTTTGAAAAGGCTGCTTATTTCCGCGATCAGATTGCCAAGTACAAGGAAATGCAAAAGAACAAGGTGATCGATCAGGATACTCCAATCATCAGCGAGAAAACTATTGAACATATCATTGAGCAGAAAACCAATATCCCTGTTGGAGAACTCAAAGAAAAAGAACAATCTCAGCTTATCCATCTAGCAGACGACCTCAAAACTCATGTCATTGGTCAAGATGAAGCTGTCGATAAGATTGCCAAAGCCATCCGTCGTAATCGTGTCGGACTTGGAACTCCTAACCGGCCAATCGGAAGCTTCCTCTTTGTCGGACCAACTGGTGTCGGTAAAACAGAACTTTCCAAACAACTAGCCATTGAGCTCTTTGGTTCTGCTGACAGCATGATTCGCTTTGATATGAGTGAATACATGGAAAAACACAGTGTGGCTAAATTGGTCGGAGCCCCTCCAGGTTATGTCGGCTATGATGAAGCTGGTCAATTAACGGAAAAAGTTCGTCGCAATCCTTACTCACTCATCCTTCTCGATGAAGTTGAAAAAGCCCATCCAGATGTGATGCACATGTTCCTTCAAGTCTTGGACGATGGTCGTTTGACTGATGGGCAAGGACGTACAGTTAGTTTTAAGGATGCTATCATTATCATGACCTCAAATGCGGGTACTGGTAAGGCCGAAGCCAGTGTTGGTTTTGGGGCAGCTCGTGAAGGGCGAACCAACTCTGTCCTCGGTGAACTCGGTAACTTCTTTAGCCCAGAGTTTATGAACCGTTTTGACGGCATCATCGAATTTAAACCTCTCAGCAAGGACAACCTTCTCCAAATCGTCGAACTCATGCTAGCGGATGTCAACAAACGCCTCTCTAGCAACAACATCCATCTCGATGTGACAGACAAGGTCAAGGAAAAGTTGGTTGACTTAGGTTATGATCCAAAAATGGGAGCACGCCCACTCCGCCGTACTATTCAAGACCATATCGAGGATGCCATAACAGACTTCTACCTTGAAAATCCAAGTGAGAAAACCCTCAAGGCAATCATGACAAGCAATGGCAATATTCAAATCAAATCTGCCAAAAAGACTGAAAAAACAGAAGAAATTGCTTCTGAAAAAGAAGAATAAAACGATCTAACAGGTGCAGGAAGTCTAACGTTTGATATTGAGAGCTATATTAAGTGAAAAGGCAAAGTTAAGCTTAATAAAAATACAATAATTACAAGATTGTAATATTTTCTGTTTGACATGGGTATATTTGGTATAATAAAAGTCATATTAGAGATAGAGGAGATGTATGTGTGAATTTTGATTTTAAGATTGTGGATTTTTTTAAATTGCCTACTAAAATTATGTGTGCTATTAGCATAGCTACTGGACTTGTTTTATTTTTGCCAGATAGTTTCATTCAAAAAATGTATATGATTGATTTTAGAAATAAATATGGATTTACAATAGGTTTGATCTTTTTGATTTCTATTTCTATTGTTACAATAACAATTGTAGTATCACTATATAAGTATTTTAGTAATAAATATTTTTGGAAAAAATTTAAGGATACTGCAAAAGAAAGATTGTTGAAATTAGAAGATTATCAAAAGACCATAGTTTATGTTTTATATAAAGAAGATAATCATACTGAAGAATTACCTATACACGATGGGGCTGTAAGATGGCTTAAACAAAATATGGTGATAACAGAAACAACAAATCAGTACATGGTTTCTGATTTAAATAATGCAGTTTTTCCATTTATGTTAAATCCCTGGGTAGTAGAAGCTATGCAAAATGACGAAGAACTAGTAAATGAATTTTCAAAAGCATATAAAAAAACGGGAAGCAAATACAATAAAATGATCTCCAATAGATATTAAAATAATTGCAATAAAGCCGACGATAGAAAGAAAAAATCTATCGTCTTTTTTAATCCCTATTTTCAATTTATATTGCGATCAATAAATAGGAAAAACTCGCAGAGAAGCTAACTAGTATTTCAAATGCCTCTCACTAATATATACACGACAAAATGCTAGTTCCCTTAAATATGAAAGGAGAAAAGATGATAAGGATAAGAAGCCCTACCTAAAAGACAACTAAATATACAAATACTTGGCGATTGGAATTAACTTTTCAGTCGCTTTTTTAATTGGAGGATAAAATGAACAAAGAATGATTAATATCAATGACAATCTGATAAAAGAACCTACTTTTGGAACTTTTACAAGAGGGGGTGAAGAGGTTCAAGTTGTAAATTTTACTCTTTCGAAAGGATATGGAGAAGGTAGAGAATGTATCAACTGTGCAGCCTATGGCAATAAATCTGAAGTGGCTAATGAATTTTCAGAAGGTGATTTCATTCATGTATATGGTTACTTTAACAAACGAACTAAAAAAGAAAGAAGAAAACGAGGAGGAACAAATAATGGATTTTTTCGTACAAGCAGTTAACAATTTCTGCACCTTTTTTACTAAAATAACTGTAAATTCTTGACAGCTAGCCCCTCGTCCATTATGATAATAATAAAGATACTATAGAATGAGGAAAATGCAATGGCAAACCCAACTTTTGGTGAAAAAAAAGAAAATGTGACCTACTTGCCTCGCTACGGCGTTTACGCAGTTATTCCGGATGCGGAGAAAAAACAAATTGTCCTAGTTCAAGCTCCCAATGGTGCTTGGTTCTTGCCAGGTGGAGAGATTGAAGCAGGCGAAGATCATCAAGAAGCACTGAAGAGAGAACTAATCGAAGAACTTGGCTTTACAGCTGAGATTGGAACCTATTATGGACAAGCTGATGAGTATTTCTACTCTCGCCACCGTGATACCTACTACTACAATCCAGCTTATCTCTATGAAGCTATTTCTTTCCAAGAAGTACAAAAACCATTGGAAGATTTTAATCATATTGCTTGGTTTCCTATTGACGAGGCTATTGAAAAGCTCAAACGTGGTAGCCATAAATGGGGAATTGAAGCTTGGAAAATCCAGCATGGAATTGGCTAAAATACACGATTTTATTCAAAAAGTGCTATAATAGAGTTAGAAAATCGGAGGAACTGTTATGAAGCTTATCAATACGACAAACTCACACTCGCAACTTGTTAAAAGCCAATTAGAAAGCACAGACGCAACTCTTGTCGAGGTCTATTCTGCTGGAAACACAGATGTAGTTTTCACGCAAGCCCCGCTTCACTATGAAATCCTCATTTCCAACAAACACCGTGCTATTCGTGAAGCTGAAATCGAAACCATTCAAGACTTCTTCTTGAAACGTAAAATCGACAAAGGAAGCATTGATGAAGCCAATATCAAGACGCTTTATTCAGATAAATTGATTGAGATTTCAATCCCTATAAAATAAGAAGACCAGCCAAAAGCTGGTTTTCTTTTGCAAAAAAGATTGGTAGTGCACAGCTACCAATCTTTTAATTCTATTTCACAGCTTCTTTCAAAGCATCTACCTTGTCCAAACGTTCCCATGGAAGGTCAATATCTGTACGTCCCATGTGTCCATAAGCCGCTGTTTGACGGTAAATTGGGCGTTTAAGATCCAGCATTTGGATAATTCCCGCAGGGCGAAGGTCAAAGATTTGACGCGCTGCTTTTTCAAGCTTGCTTTCAGCTACTGTTCCTGTACCAAAAGTATCGATACGAACAGAAACAGGTTGCGCCACCCCGATAGCATAAGCCAATTGCACTTCTGCCTTCTTAGCAAGACCTGCTGCAACGATGTTCTTGGCAATGTAGCGAGCTGCATAAGAGGCTGAACGGTCCACTTTCGTCGCATCCTTACCAGAGAAGGCACCACCACCATGACGAGAGTAGCCACCATAGGTATCCACGATAATCTTACGACCAGTCAAACCTGAGTCCCCTTGAGGTCCACCGATTACAAAGCGACCAGTTGGATTGATGAAGAATTTGGTTTGCTCATCCAAGTAAGAAGCTGGGATCACCTCTTTGATAACCTTGTTAATCACATCATTGTGAATTTGTTCATTGCTAACTTCTGGATCGTGCTGAGTTGAAATAACGACTGTGTCCACACGTACCGGACGGTCATTTTCATCATACTCAACTGTTACTTGTGATTTGGCATCAGGACGAAGATAGCTAATTTCACCAGACTTACGAAGTTCTGCCAAACGACGAACCAACTTGTGACTAAGTGAGATTGGTAAAGGCATGAGTTCTTCTGTCTCATCCACTGCAAACCCAAACATAAGACCTTGGTCACCAGCACCAATCAAGTCCAGCGGATCTTGATCTACATTCCCACGAACCTCCAAGGCTTCGTTAACACCTTGGGCGATATCTGGTGACTGCTCAACAAGTGACGGATGAACTCCCACCGTCTCTGCAGAAAAACCATACTCTGTATTGGTATAACCAATCTCTGCAATGGTATCACGAACCACTCGGTTAATATCTACATAAGCATGTGTAGAAATTTCACCAAAAACATGGACCGAACCTGTGTATACAGCTGTCTCGGCAGCAACGTGCGCCTCTGGATCCTTTGCTAAAATAGCATCCAAAATCGCATCTGAAATTTGGTCTGCAATCTTATCCGGATGCCCCTCAGATACAGATTCAGACGTGAATAATTTACGTTCTGACATAAAAATGTCCCCCCTTAAAAAATATTGTTATAGAGTTACAAAGTACTGATAGGAAAACTACTAGTAATGAATACCTACCATCTTATCGGGACTATATAACCTTATCATTATACCACTTTTTACTTTTTTTTGCAGTATTTTCTCTAAATCAAAAAAAGAACCTTACGGCTCTTTTCTCGGCATAATAATTTGGCTTGTACTCCATAATACAGAAGATCATACCTATGTTTATCTGCATACTTCGTTTACAAACTACCTATTTTTTCGTCTGCTTTTTCCTCACAATGTTTTAACAAACAATCTTCCAGTTAGGCTTACTGTTCCTTAGACTTTCTATTGCTTACAGTTAAGCCAAGTCCAGCCATTAGGAGGCCAAGTCCCACAATACCATAGTTCGCTGTATCATTACTTCCTGTATCAGGGAGTTTCGCCACTTCTTTTTTATAAGCTGTAGCTACTGGAACTGTGGTAGTTGGAGTCGCACTTCCTGTCTGAGCAACAGGTAGTGTTGTACGACGTTCTAGGTAAAATTGGTAATTATCTTTCGTTACCTTGTAATTGTGTCCTTCAGTCACAGTTTCAACAATCCATGTAGTTGCATCCTTAGTTAAAGAATCAGCCAAGTTACGATTAATATTCATTAATCGACCTTCAGATACAAAATCTTTATAGCTAATATCGGTCCCTGTCGAAGTTGCAACAATTCTTTCGATTTTTGCGGCTTTCAAAGACGCAAGAGTATTCGCCATCGTTGGAATTGAAGGATCCTCCTTCATTGGAGCATCTGTCAACAATACGACAAACTTTTTATTTTTAGGTGACTTAGACCAGTCGTAGGTTGAAACAATTTGTGTAAGAGTAGGTGTAGATGTTTCAGGGAAGTCTCCACCATGTGCAAGCTTAATGCCTGCTAAGGCTTTTTCAAGCTCAGCTGGGTCAGAGGTAAAATAAGATTCATTAAATTTTGTTAAAATTGTACCCTCATCTGCTAATCCACCTATACGTCCATATACTTCATCACTAAAGGTAGCTAATCCAAAACGTGCTGCTACTCCATCTTTAGCAAGATTTCTTGCAAACTCATTGATATTGTTACGGACAGTGTCAATAGTTCGAGACATAGATGCTGAACGGTCAACAACAAAAACGATATCGGCAGAGTTAGATTTTGAAATCGTTCTTGTCGCTTTCTTGATTTCGACTGTAGTTGTTTTATCAACACGTTCATATTGGGTATAAGAATTTCCATCTTCATCTTTCCCACTCACTGTACTCTCAGTTGTTTCAGTCTTTGGAGCAGGAAGTTCTTCACTTTTTACAGGTGCCACTTCTGTCTTTGTGACTTCAACTGTTGCAGTTTCTTCATGAATCTTTTGATCACCTTCTTGGCGTTCTTTCACGTCAATAGGTGAAACCTTCTTAGAAACATCAACAAGTTCTCCAGGTTTTGCATCTGATTGGTTAACGACTGGTTTCGCCTCATCAGCTTTAATTTCTGCTACAGCAGCTTCGACTGCCGATTTATTTGCTTCGGTTTTCTTTACTGTTTCAGCTGAAGTAGATGCCGGTTGTGTTGTTTCATCCGCAGACACTTGTCCGACCTGAGCAAAAGCAAACAAAATTGCTACAGAAGCCAACCCAACTTTCATTTTACGGAATGAAAAACGTTGTTGTTTCATAAATGATTTATCCATAGAAGTCCCCTTTTCTTTTCACGGATCAAATGATATAATCCGATTGTTTTATAGTATGATAACACAATTTTGTATAGTTTTCAATTTTTTTCCTTATGATTTCAATAAAATATTGCTCTAAAAAAGGTTTTAAAGCAATTACTGTTTTATAAATCAAATTATTTAAAATATATAATTATTATCTCCTTTGAATATTTCCGGAAATAAAAACTCAGTAGAATCACCTGATTCTACTGAGTTTTTAAAATGTTTGGCGTTTAGCTTTACGCTCTGCACGGCCACGTGCGCGATTTTCAGCACGCTTGGTTTTGCGGCGTTTTTCATCCACCGCCCATTGAATCTTCTTCTTATAGCCAGGTTTGACTTTTTTCTTTTTCTTTTTAACCAAGCCAATCATTTCAATATCAAGCTTATCCTGCTTCTTTTCACGATTAGCACGACGATCACGGTCATAGGTATCTTGAAACTCTCCGTCTTTGACCATCTTAGGAATAAACTTGATTCCTAATTTCTCCAACTCACGGATATCCGAGTCATCACTAGGCTGGTAAAGGGTAATCGCTGTACCAGGCAGTCCGTTGCGCCCAGTTCGTCCAACACGGTGAACAAAGAAGGACAAGTCTTGCGGAATGGCATCATTGATAACATGGCTGACCCCTTCAATGTCAATTCCACGCGCTGCCAAGTCTGTTGCAACAATGTACTCAAAATCCAGATTTTTCACTTGATTCATGATCCGTTTGCGTTCACGAGGAGCAATATCTCCATGAATCTTAGCTACCTTCAAGCCTTGAGCAGTCAAGTAGGCATGTAACTCATCAGCACGCGTTTTTGTATTAACAAAAATCATTGCTAAATAAGGCTGCATCAACTGAGTCAACTGATAAATTTGAGCGTTCTTGTCACGGCCCTTGGTCGAAATCAACCAGTTATCAATGGTATCTGAGATGACTGTTTTGGTCTTAATTTTCTCCATGACAGGATTTGACAAGTATTTCTTCAAGAATGGTTGCAATTTTTGAGGAATCGTCGCTGAAAAGACCATGAATTGCAAGTCTTTTGGAAGGCTCCCTGCAATCTTATCAACGGTTTCCAAGAATCCCATATCCAAGGTCATATCGGCTTCATCAATTACAAAGGTCTTGGCCTTGTGAATAGCCAAATCACCAGATTTGACCAAGTCATAGATACGACCCGGCGTTCCGATAACGATATGTGGTTGGTTGCTGGCAAGTTTTTCAATCTGACGTGCCTTATCCGTACCACCCACATAATTAACCACACGAACTTCAACATCTGAGTGAGCTGCAATCTGACGAGCTGCTTGGTAAATTTGAGTGGCCAACTCACGACTTGGTGCAGTAATGACTGCTTGCACACTATCGCTAGTTTCATCTAATTGCTGGAAAATGGGTAATAAGAAAGTATGAGTCTTTCCTGAACCTGTTTTTGACTCGCCCACCAAATCACGACCTGCCAAGACAATAGGAATCAACTTTTCCTGAACTTCGGTAGGAGTCGTAAACTTCAACTCCTCCAAGGCTTCTACTATATAATTTTTAAATTGAAATTTCTTAAATGACATACTATCCTCGATTCTATCCTTTCAATTATACCATATTTTGTCCTATTGCAGTAGCCCCATTTGAGTCCCAGTCCTGTAGTAAAGATTCAAGTAACTTAAAAGGTTGGAACCTCTGATTCCAACCTTTTTCATTATTTCCAGGTCAATACAGCATTCAAACCATAGTGATCACTGACTTGTGGACTATTTTGTCCATCAAAAACTACTTGTAAACTCTCTACTTCTAACTCTTTGGTCGTAAAGACGTAGTCGATTCGTAGTGGCTCGGTATTGCCTTTCCAACCATCAATTTCTGGTGGAACGGTATAGCTACCACTTCTTTCTTTCGCAACTTCAAACGCGTCTTGTAATCCTAATGGGCTAGCTAAAATCGCTTGATAGCCTTCCTGACCAGCTGGATTATTAAAATCACCTGCTAAAATCAGAGGTTTGTTCAACTCTTTTAGTACAGCCTCAAATCGTGCCCATTCTTCTTGGAAACCTTTACCCCACCAAGAGAGATGAACGCTTGCAAGAGCAAGTTCCTTACCTTCAACCTCTGTCTCAGCCAAGGCAACGCGACGAGTATGGTAGTCCGTTGGATCATCTACATCTGATACTAAAATCTCACGCGCCTTGATAGGTGTTTTGGATAAGATAGCTACACCTTCATGGTAGCGGTCATAACCAATATGATTGTAAGCCCAAGTCCAGTAGTAGTTTTTCCCTTTCTCAGCCAATTTTTCAACCAGAAGTCGGACATAGTGGTCCTGATGAATGGGTTCTGCTGATAGTAAAGCTTGATAGTGATTGTTAACCTCTACCTCAGGCGAAGTCATTTCTTGATTGATTTCTTGGAAACAAATCAAATCATAGTCCCTATCAAGAATGTCTTGGAGTAAGATTTGGAATTTTTCCTCTGCTTCCTTCTCCATCCAACTGTGGGTATTGAGTGTTAGAAATTTCATGCTTTTCTCCTAAAACAAGAGGTTGGAAAACAGCTTCCAACCCCAAGTATATTACAATTCTACTTTAGCAACTGCTGTTTTAGCTGCAAGAGAACCTGTTTGTTCTAGTTTAACTGATTTAAGGACATCACCATTTGTGAAGACAACCACTGTTGATGTTTTACGTCCTGCTTCTCGAATAGCATCCAAGTCAGCTGTGACAAGAAGATCACCAGCAACCACTTTTTGTCCTTCAGAGACATGAACAGTAAATGGTTTTCCTTCAAGACTTACTGTATCCAAACCAATATGAACAAGCACTTCAAGACCTGAGTCAGTGACAAGACCAAGAGCGTGTTTTGTTGGGAAGATACTTGATACAGTACCAGTAACTGGAGATACAATGTTGCCATTTGCTGGCTCTACTGCAAATCCATCACCCATCATTTTTTGAGCAAAAACTGGATCTTCCACTTGTTCCAAAGCAACAACTTGACCGTCAGCTACTGAGTAAACTTCTTCAGTTACACCCTTGTAATGTACAGTATTTTGTTGAGTTTCTGTCATTTGACTTGGAAGAGTTTCAGGAATTACTTCCCCTGAGTCAAGGATATCTTGGATATCAGATTTCAATACGTCAGCTTTTGGTCCGTAGATAGCTTGGACACCTTGTCCTTTCATGACAAGACCCATAGCTCCTTCTGCTTTCCATTGTTCCTCAGTACCAACGCGATCTGCGTCTTTAACAGTTACACGAAGACGAGTCATACATGCATCCACATCTACGATATTTGCACGACCACCAAGAAGGTTAATGATGTTTACGGCTTGAGAAGCTGCTGCAACTTTTGGAGTTCCAGGAGTTGCTTCTTCTGATGCTCCTTCAGCTGTTTCGTAGTTTCCGTTACGTCCTGGAGTTGCGTAGTTGAATTTCTTGATCATGAAGTTGGCAATGAAGTACATGATAACCGCAAAGAGAACAGTTACCCAGATAAAGTTAACGATATCCATACCAATACCAGCATTAATTGCCAATGGTGTACGAGTCAAGAATTCAATTGAACCGAATGAGTGGACACGAAGGTGAACAATATCTGCCATAGCAAAGGCAGCACCTTGAACTACTGAATAAACAAGGTAAAGCGGTGTTGCGATGAACATGAACATATACTCAATAGGTTCAGTAACCCCTGTCAAGAATGTTGCAAGGGCTGTCGCAATCATCATACCCTTGTATTGGTGTTTCTTGTCAGCATCAACATTGCGGTAGATAGCAACGATGACACCCATCAAGATACCAAATGAACCGATCATTTGTCCAACTTTGAAACGAGCTGGAGTGACTGTTGTAAGAAGGTGTTGGTATTGGTCAGCATTTGAACCTTTAAGGTTAACAAGGTCAGTTACCCATGCAAGCCAAAGTGGATCTTGACCAAATACTTGTGTTCCTTTTGCTGCACCAGTTAACACTTCGTATGTTCCACCAAGAGCTGTATAGTTCATTGGGATAGTCAACATGTGGTGAAGACCAAATGGCAAGAGCAAACGTTCCAAAGTACCATACAAGAATGGTGCAAGAACTGGAGCAGTTTCTTGTGAGTTGGCAATCCAAATACCAAAGTTGTTAATACCTGTTTGAACTACTGGCCAAAAGGCAGCAAGTAGAATTGCAGCAATAGCTGAACGAAGAATAACGACGAATGGTACGAAACGTTTACCATTGAAGAATGAAAGGGCATCAGGAAGTTTACGGAAGTTGTAGTATTTGTTATAAGCTGTTGCCCCAACAAAACCAGAGATAATCCCTACGAAAACCCCCATGTTAAGCGCTGGTGCCTCAAGAACGCTGATAAAGTAGTCAGCAACCTTGATTGAACCACCAAAGAAGGTAGTAACCATTGCTTCAGGGTTTTTCAACATATCACCTGTAACACCGAAGATAGTACCTGTGATACGGTTAATCAAGATAAAGGCAAGTCCGGCTGCAAATGCACCACCTGCACGTTCTTTTGCCCAGCTTCCCCCAATAGCAAGGGCAAACAAGATATGAAGGTTACCGATAACCCCCCAACCAATTTGCTCAAGGATTCCACCAGTAATCACTAGAGGAGCAAGGTTTGGGTCGATCATCACGATTGATTTACCGATTGAGATCATCAATCCCGCCGCTGGCATAACGGCGATAACCACCATTAAAGCCTTACCGAATTTTTGCCAAAATTCGAAAGACAAGACATTTTTGAATGTAGCTTTCATCATTCAAATCTCCTTTATTTTATTTAGGCAAACGTTTTACGAAAACGTTTGCATTTGGTTATGTATTAATTATACCACTTTTATTTTTTTTGTAAAGGCTTTTATAAAAAAATTGTCTATTTTTTTTAATTTTTAAAAAAGAAAAAGAGAAGTTTACGAAAACTTCTCTTTTAAATATGTATTATTTTTCTGATTTGTTCTGCAATTTGCATTTAAATCCAACTAGATCTTCAAGAATCGACGCATTGAAATCCCTGAACCAATTGAACCAATGAAAATTCCGATTATAAATAATAGGACTGTCATCAGAGGGATAAACACATCTGGAGTAATCATTGACAAGTTTTGACCTACCAAGGATTTATTGACCGATTGATAAACCATATTGTAAACAAAGAATACAAGGACTGAAGGAATTGCTGCACCAAGCAAGCCAATAAAAGCACCTTCTAGCAAGAATGGACCACGAATATAGCCATTTTTTGCTCCTACAAGACGCATGATCTGAATCTCACGACTACGTGAAATAATAGTGATACGAATGGTATTGGAAATGAGGAAGACTGCGATGAAAATCAAGAGCCCTGCAATAACCAATCCCCAAACACGGATAAAGGAAGCCAATTCAAAAAGTCGTTGAGTGTTGGCTCCACCATCTTGAACCTCTGATACTCCCTCAATTTTCTTAGCTTCTTCAGCTACCGTTTTAACATCACTCGGAGAATTTGTATCGACGATATAGGCATCATAGAGAGGGTTTGCATCCCCTTCAAAGACCTTCCAATCGTCACCCATTGTTTCCGTTAGTTTTTCGTACTGTTCTTCTTTACTTGAGAAGGTAACACTTTTAACAGCAGGCATAGCTTTCAAAGCATCATAGACCTTGTGGTAGTCATTATTGGTAACTGTCTGACCTTCTTTTTCAATCGTTTCACTGTTATCAGCTACATCCTTACGAATGTAAACCATGACCCGAACATTGTTTTCAATGTCGGTAGCTAGTTTCGCTGTATTAAAAATTACAGATGCAAACAGGGCAACAAGTGTCAAGGTAATCATAACCGAACTCACTGCTGCTACTGTCATCCAGCCATTTCGTTTTAAACTTTTTAATGATTCAAATAAATGGCGAAAAAATCTACTAATCATCGTATCCATATTCTCCTTTAGCTTCGTCACGAACGACACGGCCATTTTCAATGGCAATGACACGGTGGCGCAAGGTATTTACAATCTGACTATTGTGGGTTGCCATCAAGACAGTAGTACCTTGGAGATTGATGCGTTCCAACAGATTCATAATTTCCCACGAATTATCTGGGTCCAAGTTTCCTGTTGGCTCATCGGCAATCAATACCTTAGGATTGTTGACAATCGCGCGAGCAATCGCAATCCGTTGCTGCTCTCCACCTGAGAGTTCATTAGGGAAAGAGCGAACCTTATGTTTCAAACCAACCAGGTCCAATACTTCCATAACACGTTTTTTGATGTTGCGACGGCTCTCACCGATTACTTCCATTGCATAGGCAATATTCTCATAAACGGTCTTCTTAGGCAAAAGTTTGTAATCCTGAAAGACTACCCCGACACTACGACGTAGTAGTGGGACATCTTTCTTCTTAATTTTAACTAAATTAAAGCCTGCAACTGATAGGCTTCCTTTTTCGATCTTTACTTCACGATATAAAGCTCGAATAAAGGTTGACTTCCCTGCCCCAGAAGGTCCTACAATATAGGCAAACTCTCCTGGTTCAATGGTAACAGACACACCACGCAAGGCAGTCGTCCCGTTGTCATACTTTTTGACAACATCTCTCATTTCAATGATTGACATATGAGTTCCTTTCTATCTTAGCTGATTCGCCACTTGAGGTAGGCATCGATAAAACCATCAAGGTCTCCATCCATCACCTTATCTACCTGAGCAACTTCAAAGCTTGTACGGTGATCTTTTACCATAGTATAAGGCGTGAAAACATAAGAACGGATTTGGCTTCCCCATGTGATTTCTTTTTTCTCACCTTTAAGGGAATCAACTTCCGCAGCTTTCTTTTCTTGCTCCATTTGATAGAGCTTAGCCTGCAACATCTTCATGGCACGATCTCTATTTCCATACTGGGTACGATCGACCGTTGATTGGACGACAGTGCCCGTAGGAATGTGTGTCAAACGCACACCTGTTGAAACCTTATTGACGTTTTGTCCACCAGCGCCACCTGAACGGAAAGTATCCATTTTGATATCATCTTCACGAATCTCCACTTCGATGGTATCATCCAACTCAGGCATAACCTCTACGGATGTAAAGGAAGTATGGCGTCGTTTGGCAGAGTCAAATGGCGAAATACGGACTAAACGGTGAACACCCATTTCTGATTTAAGTAGGCCATAAGCATTGGGTCCTTCAAAAGACAAGGTCACAGATTTGATACCCGCTTCATCACCAGCCTGGTAATCCAAGACTTCTACTTTAAAGCCTTTGGCATTTCCATAACGAGTGTACATACGAAGCAACATATCGCCCCAGTCCTGAGCCTCAGTACCACCAGATCCTGGATGGATTTCCAAGATTGCATTATTATGGTCATAAGGTTCTGACAAGAGAAGGGTCATCTCGTAGCTGGTCATCATCTTATCCAGTTCTGTCAACTGTTCGACCAGTTCATCATGGACTGACTCGTCTTCTGCTAAAAAGTCCAATAAAATCTCAACTTCATCCTGTAACTCTTCCATTTTACGGAAGGTGTTGTAGGTGTTTTTTAATTCATTTAATTCTTGCGACGTTTTTTGGGCCGCGATATTATCGTTCCAAAAATCAGGTTCTGTCATCTTGTTTTCCAAGATGGCAATCTCTTCCTCTAAGCCTTCGAGGTCAAAGAGACCCCCTAAAAGAAGCTAATTTTTCACGATTTGCGTCAATTTTTTGACGAATTTCTGAAATGTCCATAGATACTCCTTTTCATATCGTTTTATTATACCATAATCTCTCATTTCTTTCCATATTTTGCTTTTCACCGCTTTTGATGGCAGAAGAAAAGAGGCTCTAAAGCCTCTTGTTTAAAGGACTTTAGCAGAGGTATGAGTGATCTCCTCCACTTGAATTCCTTCTTTTTCAAACTTGTCCTTTAATGCAGTCAAATCGATTTTTCCATCAATTTGAACTTCGATAACGACCTTGCCATCCTTACGTGGAATGTTAACAGTATGGGAAATATTTAAATCCTCTTCTACAATTAAAGCTACAATTTTCCCCAGTACTCCGACTTCATTTTCTGTAATGAAACGAACACGAATCCCCTCTTCTCCGTATCCAGCGATTTCCAAGAAAGCCTGAAAAACATCGCGGTCTGTAATGACGCCGTAGACCTGATGATTGTCTACGACTGGTAATATCCCAATTTTATTTTTCAGCATCAGGTAGGTCGCATCTTCTAGACTAGCATAGCCAGAAACCGTCACGACATCTCGAATCATTACATCTTTTACTTTGGTTTTATTCAGAAGATAATTCATCTCATAGATAGAGAGACTGGTTGCTTTAGATGGGCTGGCTTCCGCAATGGTTCCTTCTGTTACCAATCCGACTAATTGATCGTTTTCGATAACAGGTAAACGGTGCAAACCTTGCTCGCGCATCAAATCTGCTGCGTGTGCTACAGTCGTATCTGGACTGATATAAACTACCTTACGGGTCATGAAATCTTTAACTGCCATGAGACTTCTCCTTCTATATTGCTACTTTTATTATACACTTTCTTAGAAAATCTATCAAACGCTTTCATCTCTTTTTCAAAATTTTGAATAATCTGAGTCTTTTACAAAAAAGAGCTCTAATCTAGAGCTCTATATGTGCAAGTCAGCAAACATTATTTATATTTCTTTCTGTTGTTAAGGATACTAGCAACTAGTATTGGAAACCTATTATCATCTCCGTCCACAACCTAAACTAGTCTCCCAGACTAGAGGAGAATTTCTTGCGCAATACTTATCCGCAGACTAAAACAATCCACTGGATCTGATGATTGCTACGCAATCCTTATCTACCGACTAAAAAGGTCCCCCGGACTATAGAGGGATTACGTGCGCAATCTTCATCAACAACCTAAACTAGTCTCCTAGACCAGAGGAGAATTGCTTGCGCAATCCTTATCCGCCGACTAAAACAATCCACTGGATTGTTTTAGCCACCTAGATATGCTTTTCTGACTTCATCTGATGCTGCGAGTTCTTTTCCTGTTCCTGATAGGACAATCTTTCCTGTTTCAAGTACATAACCACGGTCAGAGATAGCAAGGGCCTTGTTAGCGTTCTGTTCAATTAGGAGAACCGTTGTTCCTTGCTTCTGAATATCTTGAATGATATCAAAAATTTCTTGGATAAAGATTGGGGCAAGTCCCATTGACGGCTCATCCAAGAGAAGGAGCTTAGGTGTAGACATGAGAGCGCGTCCCATAGCCAGCATCTGCTGTTCACCACCTGAAAGAGTTGCCGCATCTTGGTTTTTACGCTCTTCCAAACGAGGGAAACGTGAAAAGACTTTTTTCAAGTTGGCTTGATTTTCTTCACGATTTTTCTTCAAGAAAGCTCCCATTTCCAAGTTTTCCATAACAGTCAAGCCTGGAAAAACATGGCGTCCCTCAGGAACTTGTGAAAGACCACCTGCCACGATTTTTTGCGCAGGCAACTTTTGAATTTCTTTTCCCAAAAACTGAATTTTACCAGCACTTGGGCGAACCAAACCTGAAAGGGTACGAAGAATGGTTGTTTTACCAGCACCATTGGCACCAATCAAGGAAACAACTTCACCTTCATTAACCTCGAAACTTACATCACGAACTGCTTGGATCATACCGTAATGCACAGAGAGGTTTTCAACTTTTAACATAGACATTAGGCTTCACCTCCTAGATAAGCTTCGATAACGCGTTTGTTTTTCTTGATCTCATCCGGAGTCCCATGAGCAATCAACCGACCATATTCAAGAACATAGATACGCTCAGTGACTTCCATAACCAAATTCATGTCGTGTTCAATGAGCATGATGGTAATTCTAAATTCATCTTTGATACGACGGATTAGTTCTGTCAATTCAGCTGTTTCTTGTGGATTCATACCAGCTGCAGGTTCGTCCAAAAAGAGGATCTTAGGTTCAGTTGCCAGAGCACGAACAATTTCTAATCGACGTTGTTGACCATAGGCCAGATTCTTGGCAAGAGTATTTGCGTCACCATCCAAATCAAAAATCTTCAGCAAGTCCAAAGCTTTGCTTTTTAATTCTTCCTCATTCTTATAAAAAGCTGGTAGGCGTAGGAAGCTCGCAAGGACATGTTGTTTATGATGATTGCTAAATGCAATCAAAACATTTTCCAAAACTGTCAAGTCCTTGAACAAACGAATATTTTGGAAGGTACGACTGAGACCAAGTGAAGCAATCTTATAGGGAGTTTTCCCATTTAGGAGATGACCATCTAGTGTCACAGTACCTTCGCTTGGTTCATAAACACCGGTCAAGAGATTGAAAAGGGTTGTTTTACCAGCACCATTTGGTCCAATCAGACCAACCAATTCTCCCTCGTTCAATTCAAGAGTGACATCTCCAACAGCTGTTAGACCGCCAAAATGTTTGGTTAACTGTTTAACTTCAAGTAATGCCATTAGTTTTGTCCCTCCTTCTTAGATTTTTTAAAGAAACGTGATAGACTCAATTCCCATGTCCCAAGAAGTCCACCTGGTCTGAAAATCATAACCAATACAAGAGCCAAGGCGTAGATGATCATACGTACGCTAGCTACATCTTGAAGGAGCATATTTAAAATTCCTAAAACAATCGCTGAAACGATGGTACCAGTAATAGATCCAAGTCCACCAAATACAACGATAATCAACACGTTGATGGAATTAATAAAAGTGTAATCTTTTGGGACGACAGAACCGATAAAACCAGCCTGAAGTGAACCAGCAATACTTGCTGTAATGGCACCAAAGACAAAAGCGATAATCTTGATCTTTGTAGTGTTTACTCCAACGGATTCAGCAGCAATCTCATCCTCACGAACAGATAGAGTAGAGCGTCCAATTGGACTACGTAAGAAGTTGAGAGTTGCAATAGTTGTAATCACTACAAAAAGATAAACCATTTGCCAGTTGGTAAAGTTTGGAATACCCAAGATACCAGCAGCACCGTTGGTCAAACTTCCACCATTAATGATAAAGATACGAATGATTTCTGAAACACCTAGTGTCGCAACAGCCAGGTAGTCACCCTTCAAACGGAGTGTTGGAATCCCAACGAGCAAAGCGACTGCACCAGAAATCAAAGCGCCCAAGACCATTGCTCCAAAGAAGGCACCATAGGTTGGTGATTTTGAACCAATAATCGCTGCTGCATAAGCCCCAATTGCCATAAAACCTGCATGGCCGAGTGAGAATTGGCCTGAAAAACCAACGATTAAGTTCAAACCTACTGCAAGGATGATATTAATCCCAATTTGTTCTAAAATTTGGACATGGAATAGATTGAGAACACCAGCAGAAACCAGTACACTAATCAATCCATAACCCGCTAACAGAAGGAATAACCAGAGAATATTTACTTTAAGATTTGTCTTCATTGTTTACACCTTCTCTTTCACATTCTTACCAAGGATACCTGCAGGTCGAACAATCAGGATCAAAAGCAAGATTCCATACACGATAGCATCACGGAAATCAGACATACCGAAGGCAGTAGCAAATGTTTCCAACAAGCCAATCACAAATCCCCCTAGAGCTGCACCAGGAATAATTCCGATACCACCAAGTACGGCCGCAACGAATGATTTTAGACCCGGAGTCACGCCCATCAAAGGTTCAAGAGAGTTGTAGTAAAGGGCAATGAGGACACCTGCTGCACCAGCAAGAGCTGAGCCCAAAGCAAAGGTAAAGCTGATTGTGCGATTTACATTAATTCCCATCAATTGAGCTGCGTCACTATCAACTGATACCGCACGCATGGCTTTCCCCATTTTTGTTTTTTGGACGATCAATTGCAATAAAACCATCAAGAATATAGAAACTGCTAAAATCATCAATTGAACATTTGTCAAGCTAATTGGTCCCAAGTCAAAGCGGACTGTTTCAATTGCTTGAGGAAAGGCACGAGTATTGGCACCTACTAGATAAACCATTCCGTATTCCAGTAGGAAAGAGACTCCGATGGCAGTAATCAATACAGCAATACGTGTAGAGTGTCGCAAAGGACGGTAGGCAAGAAACTCAATCACAACACCAAGTAGTGCAGTTCCAGCCATTGAAATAATTAAAGCTAAAAAGAAATCCATTTGGAAAGAATTAATCAAAAAGTAACCAATAAAGGCACCCATCATGTAAATATCGCCATGGGCGAAGTTGATGAGTTTGATAATTCCATAAACCATGGTATAACCCAGAGCTAAAAGTGCATAAACACTACCCAGAATTAGACCATTCACAAGTTGTTGGAGCATAGCATTCACTCTTTTCTATCGTAATTTTTTAGAAAATTTCATTATTTTCACAAGTTCATAAACACCGAAACAGGGAGTGAGTCAAAGGCTCATTCCCCATTTCAATTACTATTCTAATGTTATGGTTTTACAACTTCTGCTTCTTCAACTTTACCATTGTTCATGGTCATCATGTAAGCAGTTTTCACTGTATTGTGGTCAGCATCAAAGCTTGTTTGACCAGTTACACCATCAAAATCTTTGGTTTTAGCAAGGTTGTCCTTGATTTCACCTGAGTTTTTAGCACCTTTTGCAGCATTTGCTACTAGGTAAACTGAATCATAGGCTAAAGCTGAGAATGTTGAAGGCTCTTCGTTGTATTTAGCACGGTATGCTTCAAGGAAAGCTTTAGCTTTTGCAGAAACATCAACTGTAGTTGAGAATCCTGAGATGAAGTAAATGTTTGATGCTCTTTCAGCAGTTGCTTGTTGAACAAATTCTTCACCGTTAAATCCATCACCACCAACAATTGGTTTATCAATTCCCATACCACGAGCTTGGTTTACAATTTTACCTGCTTCAGTGTAGTAACCTGGAACAACGATAGCGTCAAACTCTTTCCCTTTCATTTTAGTAAGGGCTGCTTGGAAGTCAGTATCACCTGCTACAAACGTTTCGTCTGCTACAATCTCACCCTTGTAGGCTTCACGGAAAGATTTAGCAATACCTTTAGCATAGTCACTAGCATTGTCAGTATAAAGAACAACCTTCTTAGCATTCAATTTGTTTGTTACATAGTTAGAAATGATCTTCCCTTGGAAGCTATCTTGGAATGTTCCGATAAATAGGTAATCTTGACCTTTAGTCAAACCGTCTTGAGTAGCACTTGGTGAAATCAATGGCACTCCGGCTTTAGTAGCGTTAGCTACAGCTGCAGCAGTTGCACCAGATGTCGCAGGTCCTACAATAGCTGCTACTTTTGATTGGGTAACAAGGTTTGTTGTAACAGAAGCTGCTTCAGCAGTTTCTGACTTGTTGTCTTTGTCTACAACTTCGATTTGTTTTCCATCAATTCCACCTGCAGCGTTGATTTCGTCTACAGCAAGCTGGGCACCTTTTTGTTCAGCTGTACCGTAAGCTGCCACAGCACCTGTCTCTTCAAAGTTAAAACCGATCTTAATCGTTTTTTCGTCCACTGGATTTCCAGTTGTGTTTGACGCACCTGACTTGACCTCTCCACAGGCAGCAAGAAGAGCCACACTAGCAAGAGCCACAAAAGATAGGGCAAATTTTTTCTTCATTTTTAATCTCCTTATAGTTGTTTCAAAAATTGTATGTTAAGAATATACCGAATTATCAGAAAATTGTCAATGTATTTATTTAACTTTTTAAATGATAACGTTTTCTTCGGTCCGATAGAGATTCCCAACGAAGGGAGTTTCTAGCTCTTGAATATGGCAACGTCTAATTTTCTTGATATATCTTTCCTTACCTAATCTCTCAACTAAGTCATCTAACTCCTCAGTTGGAACATAGAGCTGCAAGTAACGATGTTTTTTGGAATGGTAACAGATATCACCGTATTCCTGAAGTTTTTTTGCATCTCGATTATAGTAGAGATAGATGATTAATCCTGATCGATTTGTTTTTTCAAACATGAGGAATCCTCTTTCTAAGAAATCTTCTCCTATTATATCAAAAAAAGCAAACTCCGTCGAGTTTGCTTTCTAGGTTGCTTAGCTTAAAGAATTGTTGGCCATGATTTCATCAATAAAGCCATATTCAAGTGTTTCTTGGGCACTCATCCAGTAATCACGTTCCGCATCTGCATGAATTTGCTCGACTGATTTACCAGAGTTATCTGCAAGGATTTGCTCCAATGTCTTACGAGTTTTAAGCAAGTGCTCTGCAGCGATTGCCATATCGGTCTGTTGGGTACCACCACCTGTACCACCCATTGGTTGGTGAATCATATACTCTGCATTTGGAAGCATGAAACGTTTGCCTTTTGCACCACTTGATGCGATGACAGTACCCATAGATGCAGCCATCCCCATAACGATAGTTTGGACATCCGCTTTGATAAAGTTCATGGTATCAACGATTGCCAAACCAGCTGAAACAGATCCTCCAGGTGTGTTGACATAAAGGTAAATATCTTTTGTGCTGTCTTGGGCATCCAAGAAAAGTAATTGTGCGATAACGGAGTTGGCCATGTTGTCTTCAACTGGACCTGTTAGCATGATGATGCGGTCTTTCAGAAGACGAGAGTAAATATCATAGGAACGTTCTCCACGGCTTGTTTGTTCAATAACTACAGGAATCATTCATTTCTCCTTTTATGTTGAATTTTCTTAGTCTTACGACTCAATACAGAACTATTATATCTTTTTGGTCAAAAAAGGTCAAATTTTTGCTCTATTCTCTAAACAGAAACAAAAACTCAACCTCCTTTCAAGTCAAAAACGAACTTCTAATTTCAGTATTTACTTTGGAATTTTATTTAGTACCGAACAAGCGGTCTCCAGCATCTCCAAGACCTGGAACGATATAACCGTGTTCGTTCAAGCGTTCATCCAAGGCTGCTGTAAAGATTTCTACATCTGGGTGTGCTTCTTGAAGAGCTTTCACTCCTTCTGGAGCAGATACTAGGCAGACAAACTTGATATTTGAAGCGCCACGTTTTTTAAGCGAATCTACTGCCAAGATTGCTGAGCCACCTGTTGCCAACATTGGATCAACGACAAAGATTTGACGTTGGTCAATATCCTCAGGCAATTTCACCAAGTATTCAACTGGTTGAAGGGTTTCTTCATCACGGTACATACCGATGTGACCAACTTTAGCTGCTGGAACCAAGCACAAGAGGCCATCTACCATCCCGATACCTGCACGCAAGATTGGGACAATCGCCAATTTTTTACCAGCCAATTGTTTTTGAACGGTCTTTGTGATAGGTGTTTCGATTTCCACATCTTCAAGTGGAAGATCACGAAGTACTTCATATCCCATCAACATTGCAATCTCATCTACTAGCTCACGAAAAGCTTTTGTAGAAGTATCTGTACGTCGCAAGATTGACAATTTGTGTTGAATGAGTGGATGATTAATGACTTCAATTTTTCCCATTTTCTGAATTCCTTCTTTCAATTTATTCTTCTTATTATATCAAAAAACGGTTTAAAAAGCTTTCTAAACCATTTCTTTTTATTAATTTTTAAATCAAATCTGCCTCTTGAAGAGCTGTCTGAACAGTCTCTAATGGTAAATGGGTCAACTCGGTGCCTTTTTCATGATAAAGGTACTGGGCATAGTCATCCATTCGGTACTGGTTGATATAAACCACGCGCTTACAACCAACTTGTAGCAGTTGTTTGGTGCAGTTCAGACACGGAAAATGGGTCACATAGGCTGTAAATCCTCTGGGAACCCCTCGCTCAGCCCCTTGGAGAATAGCATTAACCTCGGCGTGAAGGGTTCGAACACAGTGACCTTCAATGACCAGACAATCGTGGTCAATACAGTGCTCCGTTCCTGATACGGAACCATTATAGCCAGTTGAAATGACTTTATTGTCCTTAACGAGGACAGCTCCCACTTTGGCACGTTTGCAGGTCGAACGATTGGCAATCAGTAAAGCCTGGGCTGCAAAGTACTCATCCCAAGCCAGTCTTTTTTCTGTCATAAGTCTTCTCCTTTTCCTCTATTTTTTGAAAAATGGCAAGCGTAAATCTGCAATCTTTTCAGCCGGAACCTTCATGCCATCCTTGATCCATTTGAGCAGAACCGATACGATGGCAGAACTCCAAAAGGAATGAAGGTAGCTGCTAACGCCTTTTGACTTTCCGTGGTATTTTTCTAGAAATTCCTGCATGGCTTGGACAAAAATCTTTTCCAAATGGTAGTCCAGAGCAAGTTGGATAACTTTGGCTTCTTTCTTGGCTGCGCGGAAAAGGTGTACCCAGACTAGATAAAGGTCTGTTTTAACATCGTAGTGGCTCAACTGTTCCATAATGTTATGGACACTGCGTTTAAAAACACTTTCCAAAATCTCTTCTTTGGAGTCATAGTTACGATAGAAGGCAGCACGAGAGACGCCCGCCCGTTTGACCAGCTCCGAAATGCTGATCTTGGCCAAGTCTTTTTTCTCTAGAAGTTGCAAAAGAGCCGTCTCGATTGCTTCTCTGGTTAAAAAATTGGATTCTTGATTTGATTTTCTGAGATTTTCAAGAGATTTTTCAGATATTTTACGTTCAGACATAACAATTTCTTTCTACTTGTGACAACAGAGAGGTGGTACTTTTGTTTCAAGGGCTTTCATGATATAATTGTAAAAAAAGACAGAACCTTTGTCAATGTATAAGTGACAAAGATGGAGAATTTCTATGACTTGGAAGATTGTAGCTGACTCTGGTTGTGATTATCGTCAACTGGCAACTCCTGCTATTGATACGGAATTTGTTAGTGTTCCTTTAACAATTCAAGTAGCTGATCAGGTCTTTATCGATGATGCCAATCTTAACATTGACCACATGATGGAAACCATGTATGCGACTTCTGAGGCTTCAAAATCAGCTTGTCCTAGCCCTGATGATTACTTGCGAGCATTTGAAGGTGCTAAGCATATCTTTGTCGTTACTATCACTGGTACTCTTTCAGGTAGCCATAATAGTGCACAGCTCGCTAAAAATATCTACCTTGAAGAACACCCTGACACTCAGATTCATGTGATCGATACATTGTCTGCAGGTGGTGAGGTTGACTTGATTGTCGAGAAAATCAATAGTTTGATTGATCAAGGACTTTCTTATGAGGAAATTGTTGAAGCTATTACAGCCTACCAAGAAAAAACGAAGTTGCTTTTTGTACTCGCTAAGGTTGATAACTTGGTAAAAAATGGTCGTTTAAGCAAGCTGATCGGTACAGTTGTCGGTCTTCTCAACATCCGTATGGTTGGGGAAGCAAGTGAAACTGGAACCCTAGAACTACTCCAAAAAGCGCGTGGACCAAAAAAATCCCTTCAAGCAGCCTATGAAGAACTCATCAAGGCTGGCTACGCTGGTGGCCGTATCGTCATGGCTCATCGCAGCAATGAAAAATTCTGTCAGCAATTGTCAGAACGCTTGCTGGAAACCTTCCCACAAGCGGATATCAAAATCATCCCGACATCTGGTCTCTGCAGTTTCTATGCAGAAGATGGCGGTTTGTTGATGGGATATGAAATCAACTAAGATTATGAGCAACAAGAGATGTCAAGCATCTCTTGTTTTTTGTGGTACAATAGAGCTATGAAACATTTTGATACTATTGTCATTGGTGGAGGACCTGCAGGTATGATGGCTACCATTTCCAGTAGCTTTTATGGTCAGAAAACTCTACTCATCGAAAAAAATCGCAAACTTGGGAAAAAATTAGCTGGAACGGGCGGTGGTCGTTGTAATGTGACCAACAATGGAACTTTAGATGACCTATTAGCTGGAATTCCTGGTAACGGGCGCTTTTTATACAGTGTATTTTCTCAGTTTGATAACCATGATATCATTAACTTTTTTACGAAAAATGGAGTCAAACTTAAGGTCGAGGACCACGGACGCGTCTTTCCTGCTAGTGATAAGTCTCGGACCATTATCGAGGCCTTGGAAAAGAAAATCACTGAACTCGGTGGTCAAGTTGCTACTCAAACAGAGATTGTTTCTGTTAAAAAGGTGGATGACCAGTTTGTCCTTAAGTCCGCAGACCAAAACTTCACTTGTGATAAACTCATTGTCACAACTGGCGGAAAATCCTATCCGTCTACTGGTTCTACTGGTTTTGGTCACGAGATTGCCCGTCATTTCAAACATACCATTACCGAGCTTGAAGCTGCTGAGAGCCCATTGTTGACTGATTTTCCACACAAAGCGCTTCAAGGGATTTCACTAGACGATGTGACCTTAAGCTATGGCAAGCATGTCATCACCCACGATTTGCTCTTTACCCACTTTGGTCTATCCGGTCCTGCTGCCCTACGCATGTCTAGCTTTGTCAAGGGCGGAGAGGTTCTCTCGCTAGATGTTTTACCTCAACTTTCTGAGAAGGACTTGGTTGCATTTCTAGAAGAAAATCGGGAAAAATCCTTGAAAAATGCTTTAAAAACTTTGCTTCCAGAACGCTTGGCAGAATTTTTGTCGCAAGGCTATCCTGAAAAAGTCAAACAACTGACTGAAAAGGAACGCGAACAACTACTCCAGTCCATCAAGGCCCTCAAAATCCCTGTGACTGGCAAAATGTCTCTTGCTAAGTCCTTTGTCACCAAGGGGGGCGTCAGTCTCAAGGAAATCAACCCTAAAACACTGGAAAGCAAACTGGTCCCTGGTCTCCACTTTGCTGGTGAGGTACTGGATATCAATGCCCACACGGGTGGCTTTAACATCACTTCTGCCCTCTGCACCGGCTGGGTGGCAGGCTCAAATCCAATAAATACCAAATAAGAAAGGAAGTCCTTTGGAACATATTATTTTACTAAGAGGTGTTACTCCTAATGGAAAGAATGCTATCCCGAAAATGTCTTATTTGGTAGATATTCTGACAGAAGCTGGTTTTCAACACGTTCGAACCTATATTCAAAGTGGGAATATCATTCTTGAAAGTGACTTAGATTTAGAAGAAATACGAGAACGCGTTCATACTCTGATAAAGGAAAAAATTGGGGCCGACTTAAAAATGGTTATCAAGAATAAGAACGATTTTGAAAAGATTGTTCATGAGAATCCATTTAGAGAAGACTATCTTTACGATCGTATACATGTGATTTTTTATCAGGGATTTATCCAAAGTCTGCCACTAGAAAAATTGAAAGCTGACTACGGTGAAGAAGAAATTTGTGTAGGTGATCACTGTCTCTACCTCTATCTCCCTAGAACTGCAAAACAAAAAAAGCTCAATACCAACTATCTTGAAAAATTGTTTGGCCTGGATCTGACCATGCGGAAGTTAAACGTAGTGGAAAAACTATTAACCAAATAGTACTTGAAACCAGAAAAAATCAGCAGAGGTAACTCCGCTGATTTTTATTTTGTCTGTGTCCGAATGTAAGCAGCAATAACATCTGATGTGTATTGAGCTGTACCAGGTCCAAACTTGTCAATGTTTTCCTTAAACTCTGGGTTGTAAACGTAGCCTTTACCGATATGGCCGAATACTTCAATAGAGCAGTCAAATCCATAAGTACGAATAGCTTGCAATAGTTTGGCTGCTTGCTCTTGGTTTTCGGCCGCTGTTGCAAGCAGACCAGCTTGAAGGTTTTGAGCCAAAACTTGAAAAACTTGGTTAAAGGCAGCCGTAGCCTCATCTTCGTGACCTTTCTGGCGTTCAAGCGCTTGGTCCATAACTTCTTGACCATATTTCTCTACCGCTTCTTGGTGGTATTTTTGATTGTCTTGATAGCTAAATCCAGTGAATTTTTCCTCAATGGTCATTTTTCTTTCTCCTTTTTGTTCTTGAATGGTTTTTTGCAAGGTGGAAATCAAGGTATCCAGATGTTGCCTTTCTCGAGTTAGATAGTCCAACTGCCTAGTCAAATGAGGCAATAAATCTTTCCTTTCTTCCTTTAACAGCTCTGCTATTTTTTCTAAAGAAAAGCCTAGATATTTGTAATACAGAATGACCTGAAGTCGTTCCAAATCCTCTTGACTATAGGTTCGATAGCCGTTTTCCGACTTTAAGGGAACCAAGAGCCCTATCTTATCGTAGTGATGCAGGGTCTTAACAGAGACACCTGAAAGCTGCGCAGCTTCTTTTATATGGTACATGATTTCCTCCTTATACTCAATGAAAATCAAAGAGCAAACTAGGAAGCTAGCCGCAGGTTGCTCAAAGTACAGCTTTGAGGTTGCAGATAAAGCTGACGTGGTTTGAAGAGATTTTCGAAGAGTATTACATTGATAGTATAACCCCTCCCCTTAGGTCAGAGTCAAGCGTTTTTGCGAAAAATTTTTAACTTTTTGAGAAAGGTGTGAAAACTTGAAAATGGTTTTCTTGACAGACCTTAGAAAACATGATAGGATAGTCAAGTCTATCAATCAAACAGAAAGCTCATAAAAAGCCATTGAGAGAAGGCTATTTGACAACTCAAGTAGCCTTTTCTTATTTTAAAAAACAAGATTGGAGTTTCAACTATGTCAGAAAAATCGCAATGGGGCTCGAAACTGGGCTTTATCCTAGCATCTGCTGGTTCAGCTATCGGACTTGGAGCCGTTTGGAAATTTCCCTACATGACTGCTGCTAATGGCGGTGGAGGCTTTTTACTAGTCTTTCTTATTTCTACCATTTTAATCGGTTTCCCCCTTTTGCTGGCTGAGTTTGCCCTTGGCCGTAGTGCTGGCGTTTCCGCTATCAAAACCTTTGGAAAACTAGGCAAGAATAACAAGTACAACTTTATCGGTTGGATTGGTGCCTTTGCCCTCTTTATTCTCCTATCCTTTTACAGTGTTATCGGAGGATGGATTTTAGTCTATCTAGGTATTGAGTTTGGGAAATTATTCCAACTTGGTGGAACGGGTGATTATGCTCAGTTGTTTACTTCAATCATTTCAAATCCAGCCATTGCCCTAGGAGCTCAAGCAGCCTTTATCTTGTTGAATATCTTTATTGTATCACGTGGGGTTCAAAAAGGGATTGAAAGAGCTTCGAAAGTCATGATGCCGCTACTCTTTATCATCTTTGTCGTCATCATCGGGCGCTCTCTCAGCTTGCCAAATGCCATGGAAGGCGTTCTCTACTTCCTCAAACCAGACTTCTCAAAATTGACCAGTGCTGGTCTCCTATATGCTCTGGGACAATCTTTCTTTGCCCTCTCACTAGGGGTGACAGCCATGCTGACCTATGCTTCCTACTTGGACAAGAAAACCAATCTGGTCCAGTCAGGTATTTCCATCGTAGCCATGAACATCTCTGTATCCATCATGGCGGGACTAGCCATTTTCCCAGCCATGTCGGCCTTCAATATTCAGTCTGAAGGGGGACCAAGCCTGCTCTTTATCGTCTTACCTCAACTCTTTGACAAGATGCCTTTTGGAACCATTTTCTACATCCTTTTCCTCTTGCTCTTCCTCTTTGCGACGGTCACTTCTTCTGTCGTGATGCTGGAAATCAATGTGGGCAATATCACCAACCAGGACAACAGCAAACGTGCTAAATGGAGCGCTATTTTAGGAATCTTGACCTTTATCTTTGGAATTCCTTCAGCCCTTTCTTACGGTATTATGGCGGATGTTCACATCTTTGGGAAGACCTTCTTTGACGCTATGGACTTCTTGGTTTCCAATCTCCTCATGCCATTTGGAGCCCTCTGCCTTTCTCTCTTTACAGGCTACATCTTTAAGAAGGCTCTTGCTAAGGAGGAACTCCATCTTGATGAAAGAGCATGGAAACAAGGACTTTTCCAAGTCTGGCTCTTCCTTCTTCGTTTCATCATTCCTATTATCATCATTGTGGTTTTTATCGCCCAATTTATGTAATCAAAAAGGACTTGAGTAGTAAACTCAGGCCCTTTCTTTTTTTATGGATGGCTAACAATCAATTCCAAACCTTGCCCTTCCAAGGTCCAAGCTTCAACATCACTTGGTAGGATAAAGTGGCTGCCTTTTTGGATTGGATAGTTTTTCCCATCAACATTCAGTTGACCCTGACCAGCTAAGACGCTCAACAGGCTGTAGTCAGCTGTCTTTTCGAAGTCAACTTTGCCAGTGATTTCCCACTTGTAAACTGCGAAGAAATCATTGGATACAAGGAGAGTGGAACGTAGATCATCTGCTTTGATAGTTACAGGACGGCTATTGGCAGGCTCTCCAATGTTTAAAACATCGATGGATTTTTCAAGGTGAAGTTCACGCAAGTTGCCCTTGTCGTCCTTGCGGTCAAAGTCATAAACACGGTAGGTGGTATCGCTAGACTGCTGGGTTTCAAGAATCAAGATACCCGCCCCGATAGCGTGCATGGTTCCGCTTGGTACATAGAAGAAATCTCCAGCTTTAACTGGAACTTTTGTCAGCAAGGTATCCCAGTTCTTGTCCTCGATTTGCTGGCGGAGTTCTTCTTTTGATTTGGCATTGTGGCCATAGATAATCTCTGAACCTTCGTCTGCTGCGATGATGTACCAACACTCTGTTTTCCCTAACTCGCCTTCGTGCTCTAGTCCATAGGTATCGTCTGGGTGAACTTGGACACTGAGCCAGTCGTTGGCATCGAGAATCTTGGTCAACAGTGGAAACACAGGTTCTGGACGGTTACCAAACAATTCACGGTGTTCCGCATACAAAGTAGCTAGGTCTGTTCCCTCAAAACGCCCATTAGCGACCTTTGAAACTCCATTTGGGTGGGCTGAAATAGCCCAGTATTCTCCGATTTTTTCACTTGGAATGTCGTAGCCAAACTCATCACGTAGCTTGGTTCCACCCCAGATTTTTTCTTGCATAACTGATTGTAAAAATAATGGTTCTGACATCTTGATCTCCTGTCTATTTTTCTCACTTCATTATAGCAAAAAGCCAGGTCTAATTGAACTCTTTTTCACATCTTATAAAGTAGGGAGAAGATTTTATAAAAATAGTGAACAAATGTGCTCTACTTAATACTTGCACCATTGCTGGCAATGACATCCTTGTACCAGTAGAAGGATTTCTTCTTGCTCCGTTTGAGACTTCCTTGACCTGCATTATCACGATCCACATAGATAAAACCATAACGCTTGTTCATTTCGCCTGTTCCAGCAGAAACCAGATCTATACAACCCCAAGTCGTATAACCAAGCAATTCAACGCCATCTTGGTAAATAGCATCTCGCATAGCCTTGATGTGGGCTTCTAGATAAGCAATCCGATAGTCATCTGCTACGTATCCATTTTCATCTGGCGTGTCCATAGCACCGAGGCCATTTTCTACGATGAACATAGGCTTTTGATAACGATCCCAGATAGCATTGAGGGTGATACGAAGCCCCAGTGGGTCAATCTGCCAACCCCATTCAGAGGATTCTAGATAAGGATTTTTGATAGAGGCAAAGACATTTCCAGCGGTCAGATTCGTCACTTCTGGATCGCCTGAGGCCACTCGACTCGCATAGTAAGAGAAGGAAACAAAATCAACAGTGTGATTCTTCAACAAATCCAAATCCTCTGCCGTCATTTCAATTTCTATCCCCTCACGCTCCCACTGTTTCTTGGCATAGTTTGGGTATTCCCCACGCGCTTGGACGTCAATGAAGAAGTAACTCTTACGGTCTTCCTCCATAGCTGCCCAGTAGTCTCTCGGATGGGCAGTGTTGGGATAGTATTGTCCTGCTGCCAACATACATCCCACCTTGTTTTCTGGATCAATTTCGTGAGCAATTTTAGTCGCCATAGCCGAGGCTACCAGCTCATGGTGGGCTGCTTGGTATTTGATCTGTTCTTGATTTTCTCCTTCTTCAAAACAAATCCCAGCTCCTAAAAAGGGGGCATGCAGAATCATATTGATTTCGTTGAAGGTGAGCCAGTACTTGACCAAGCCCTTGTAACGGGTAAAGAGGGTGTGACAGAGATTTGCGTAAAAGTCCAACATACGACGATTGCGCCAACCACCGTACTCCCTAATTAAGTGCATGGGGCAATCGAAATGCGTGATGGTCACCAGTGGTTCAATTCCATACTTGTGGCATTCCTTAAATAAATCCTCATAAAAAGCTAGACCAACTTCATTTGACTCTGCTTCGTCACCTTGAGGAAAAATCCGAGTCCAAGCAATGGAAAGTCGATAGGTTTTAAATCCCATTTCTGCAAAAAGCGCAATATCTTCCTTGTAATGATGGTACATATCAATGGCTTCCTTTGCTGGGTAAAAATAGCCCTCCTCAAACGAAAACATCTTTTTCTGACCTGTAATAATAGCCTCACGGTCTGGACCAATCGGTACCACATCCACATTAGCAAGACCACGGCCATCTTGATTATAAGCACCCTCACATTGATTAGCTGCCGTAGCACCACCCCAGAGGAATCCTTCTGGAAATTGTAGTATTTCTGTCATCACTTTACCTCGATTGATTTATTACTTCTATTATACTAAAAAGGAGGCAAAAAGTTTGGAACCCTCTGGATAATAATAGCACTAAACTTACTTTTATATATACGAAAAAAAGACTGAAACCAGTCTTCTTTTTAAATCAAAGCTGTGATAGCCGTTACTAGGCCAAAAACGATACCTGGTGCATTAGCAGCCGCAAGTGGAATATCTCTTTCTTTCTTGAAAAGACCGTAGTAAACCCAGAGACTACAGTTGATGGCTGCAACCAAGGGCTGGATAAAGTTCCCTTTTTGACCAGCCAGGTTGTTCATAATTTGTGGGAAGTAAGACACATACATCATAACAGACATAAAGGTCGCTACCCAACCTAAAATTTTCATTTGTTTTTCAGACATTTTCAAAACCTCTTTCATTTTTACTGAATCTTATTTTAAAATATTCTTTCAAAACAATCAAGTCTTTAAAACTTTTGTTATAAAGATATAAACTATCACAATCTTGTTATAAGAAAGAGGGAACAGAAAAAAGACCGAATTGCTCCGTTCTGTTTACTCAATCAAATATTAGAAAATGAATACTCCTTTTCAATGAATCGATTGATTGATGGTAAATAAGCCGTTAGAAATTATTGACAGTATCGAAATTTTCTAGTAAAATGAATTTTGTTAATACCTAAATGGTGTGTAGTTTTCTATCAACATAGTCAGGAGAAAAGGAACTTATGCTAAAAAAATTTAATGAATTGTCACTGAAAGATAAGGCTTATCTAATTGGCGGTTTGAGCTTATTAGTCATTGTGATCTCATTTGGTCTACTCAATCGTCAAACAGTAACTGTCAGTCTTGTCTTTACACAACTATCTGCTCCCTTGATTTTGGTGATTTTTACTTGTCTAGTAATCGGGATCATTGCTGGTAGTGCTATTGGTATTAGCTATCACCATAACAAGACTCAAGATCTGAGAAGCCGCATTGCTGAAGCAGAAGCGACTATCAATATAAAAGACAGGGAGCTTGTCCAGTACGAGGAACAGGTGCAACAATTAAAACAGGAAGCCAAACAATAAGTGTAGAAATCATAACCACCCGTGAAAACGGGTGGTTTTTTGTCTCGCACCTAACGGAGCGAGACGGACTGAAAGTCGCATAAATACAAAAAAGATCGAATTGCTCCGATCTTTTTAAGTTTCACTCCAAGAATGTTTAGATAAAAAATTTGATAATAGAATTACCTACTTCATACGATAAAAATCAATCACTAGACCAGCAGGCCCTTTAACTAATAAGGACTCTGTTCCCCAATCCGTTTCACAAAGACCGTGTAAAATCTCGACACCGATCTCTTTTAACCGTTGGTAATTCTGATTTAGATCCTCAATCTCAATATGAAGAATGATTCCTGACTGACAATCTTCCAAAGGAATCAAATGATTTTGGGACAACATCAGACAGTGACTGCCAATCGTAAACTGAGCAAAACTGTCATCAACATAATCGGACTTTTTATCCAAAATACGCTCCAAGTCAGCACAGACTTGTGGAACATCTGAAACGATAATATCTAATTGATTTAAATTCATTTACTATACTCCATAAAAAGACCGGATTGCTCCGATCTTTTTAAGTTCCACGAAGGAATTATTTAATTGCGCGTGATTGCAAACCTTCTTCTTCCAAGAAGAGACGGAATGGTACGAGTTCTTCTGCTTCGTATTTTTCCTTGAAGGCTTTGATTGCTTCTTCTGAGTGAAGTTTTGGATCCAATTCAAGTACTTCTACTGGAAGTGGACGGTGTTCAGTGATGCGAGCATCGATAACAACAGTTTTACCTTCTTTGCTCAATTTAACAGCTTCTGCAACAACTGCATCGATGTCTTCGATACGGTCAACTGTAAATCCAACAGCTCCTTGAGCTTCAGCGATTTTCGCATAGTCAGCATTAGGGAAGTCACAACCAAACAAGTGTTTGTTTGTGTCTTCGTATTTGTCCTTGATGAAGGCATATTTACCATTTGAGAAGACAACGTTGATAACTGGAAGGTCGTATTGAACGTTTGTGATAACGTCTGGGTAGCACATGTTGAATGCACCGTCACCCATGATGTTCCATACTTGGCGATCTGGATTGTCTTTCTTAGCAGCAATACCACCAGGAAGGGCAATACCCATTGTCGCAAAGAGTGGAGATGTACGCCACATGTTCTTAGGTGTCATGTGAAGGTGACGAGTAGATGTTTGAGTAGTGTCACCTACGTCGATTGAGTAGATAGCGTCTTGATCAGCATGTTTGTTGATTGCATTGTAAACTTGGTACAATTGCAATTCACCCTCAGTTTTACCTTCGAGTTTGTTCATGTAATCACGCCAGTTTTGGTTGTTCTTCACGTTTGCACGCCACCATGGAGTTGATTCAACTGGGTTCACTTTGTCAAGGATTGCTTTCGCTGCTTGACCTGCATCACCAAGAATAGAAGCATCAAGGGCATGTCGTTTACCAAGTTTGTAAGGGTCGATATCGACTTGGATGAATTTTTCAGTGTTCTTGAAGGCTTCGTAAACTTCAGCAAATGGGAAGTTTGAACCAAGGAAAAGAACTGTGTCTGCTTCGAAGACCACTTCGTTGGCTGGTTTCCAACCAACACGGTAAGCAGAACCTGTCAAACCTTCGTAGTTCCATTCAAAAGCTTCAAAGTTTTTACCAGTTGTGATGATTGGTGCTTTGATTTTACGTGACAATTCAGTAATCACTTCACCAGCTTTAACACCACCGTAACCAGCGTAGATAACTGGGCGTTCAGCATTGTTCAAGATTTCAACTGCTTTGTCAATTTCAACTTCGTTCAAGGCAGGAGCAATAAATGAACGCTCGTATGAACCTGAACCGTAGTATGAGTTTTCGTCGATTTCTTGGAAACCGAAGTTTACTGGAATTTCAACTACAGCTGGACCTTTTTTAGAAACTGCAGCACGGCAAGCTTCGTCAATTACTTTTGGTAATTGCTCAGCGTAAGCGACACGTTTGTTGTAGACAGCGATACCGTTGTACATTGGGTTTTGGTTCAATTCTTGGAAGGCATCCATGTTGAGTTCGTTAACAGGACGTGATCCAAGGATCGCTAGGAATGGAGTGTTATCCATAGCCGCATCGTAAACACCGTTAATCAAGTGAGTCGCACCTGGACCACCTGAACCAACTGCAACCCCGATTGAGCCGCCGAATTTAGCTTGCATAACCGCTGCAAGAGCACCTGTTTCTTCGTGGCGAACTTGCAAGAAGCGGATATCTTTGTCTTCAGCCAAAGCGTCCATCAATGAGCTGAGTGTTCCTGATGGGATACCGTAGATGGTGTCTACGCCCCATGTTTTCAATACGTTGAGCATTGCTGCTGATGCAGTAATTTTCCCTTGAGTCATTATAACTCTCCTTCAAATATTTTTAAAATTTGATTCATCCGTTTTCATATACTAATTGGAAACGTTTCAGCAAATTTTTACTCTACTACTTTACCACATTTGTTTTTGGTCTCCTAAGAATGTGCTCAGAAGTTTTTATTCTCTATTACAGTACAGTTTGAAAACGTTTTATATAACTGTTTTATAATAAAAAGCGAGCAAGCTCGCTTTTAGTCTATTTTACTAAAGTTTAGCATGAGTGAACTGGTTAAAACAGATACAGAACTAAAGGCCATGGCTAGACCAGCCAGTTCTGGATTGAGAACGAGACCAATTCCTGAAAAGACTCCTGCTGCAATCGGAATTCCGGCGACATTGTAGATAAAGGCCCAAAAGAGGTTGAGCAGAATTCGATTGAAGGTTTTCTTGCTCATGTCAAAGGCACGAACCACTCCTAGGAGGTTATTAGTTGTCAACACCAAATCTGCTGACTCGATGGCAATATCTGTTCCAGCTCCCATAGCAATCCCCACATCTGCTACACTGAGGGCAGGAGCGTCATTGATACCATCACCAACAAAGGCTACTTTTCCAGCTGATTGTAGTTTATGGATTTCATGGGCTTTTTCTTCTGGCAAGACACCTGCAATGACCTCTTCGATTCCGATCTGATCTGCAATAGCACGCGCCACTCCAGCATTATCCCCTGTCAGCATGACTGTTTTAAGTCCACGTTTTTTCAGCTGACTGATGGCTAGCTTGGCATTTTCCTTGGGAATATCTTGCAGGGCAAGCAAGCCTTTAATTTCATTGTCAACAGCCAAGTAGACAACTGTCTTAGCTTCTTTTTCTAGTTCTTCTAGTTTTTCTTGATAAGTGCTAGAAATGTTCATGCCATCCAGCATTTTAGCATTTCCAAGCAGAACTTGTTTTCCATTGATTTGCCCTGAGACACCTTTTCCGTGCAAGGCTTGGAAATTCTCTACAGTTTGAATCTCAAGTCCGACTTCAGTCGCTCGCTTGACAATGGCCTCAGCCAGTGGGTGTTGAGAAGCTTCTTCCAAGGAGGCTGCCAATCCAAGCACTTCTACTTCGTCGCCGATGATATCTGTGACCACAGGTTTCCCTTCGGTCAAGGTTCCGGTCTTATCAAAGACAATAGTTTGAACTTTCTGGATTTCCTGTAAGACGGTTCCATTCTTGAGGAGAACGCCCATTTTGGCACTGCGACCTGTCCCCACCATAAGAGCTGTCGGTGTTGCAAGTCCTAGTGCACAAGGACAAGCGATAATCAAAACTGCTACTCCATAGAGAAGAGAAGAGACAAAACTCGCTCCAAGCACGACTACACTATCCCTGAGCAAGACGAACCAAACCCAAAAGGTCACAATCCCTAAAATGACAACCGCTGGTACAAAAATCCCTGAAACCTTATCCGTCAAATCCTGAATTGGTGCTCGGCTGGTCTGGGCTTTCTTAACAAAGTCCACAATCTGTGCCAAGACAGTCTCTGAACCAACTTTTTCTGCTTTAAAAACAAGCGTTCCGCTATTATTGATGGTTGAGCCAATGACGGTATCTCCAACTGTTTTGTCTACCGGCAGGCTCTCACCTGTCACCATAGACTCATCAATACTGGACACACCTTCGACTACAACCCCATCAACCGCAATCTTTTCACCGGGACGCACTCGAATCAGGTCACCTACCTTGACTTGCTCCAAGGGGATTTGAACATAGCTATCATCACGCAAGACTTCTGCAGTTTTAGCCTGCAAGTCAAGTAATTTCTCCACAGCTTGGGAAGTATTTTTTCGCATTTTTTCCTCAAAAACGGCTCCCAAAAGAACGAAGAAGAAGATAAATGCAGCACTTTCAAAGTAAACGGGGAGACCAGCGAAGAGGGCAACTAAGCTATAGAAATAGGCCACTAGGGTTCCCAGAGCAACCAGGGTATCCATGTTGGCATTGTGCTTTTTAAAGCTGGCCCAAGCACTCTGGATATAAGGACCACCTGCTACTAGCATGATGGGTGTTGTGGCTAAAAAGGTGCCCCAACGCATGACTTGGTGACTAATTCCTCCTGTCGACATCCCAATCATGATAATCACAAGAGGCACAGTAAAGATACTAGTAATCCAAAAACGTTGCAAAAGTGACAAAGATTTTCGAGTCTTCTCAACTACGGTGTAGCTTCCCTTTTGCATCTTCATGCCACATGAGAATTCATGCTCACCCAACTCTTGAGGTGTAAAACGAATTGTCTTCTCTTCATCCACGCCGATTGGTTCCAAGATGTCTTCTTCTTCAAAAAGGATTTCCTTGTAACAGTTTGAAGGAGTTATACGATGAAAGGTAATTTCAGCGGGAATCCCTTTTTGAAGCTGAATATGGGCTGGATGGTAGCCTTTGTCTGCCGTGATACGGATTTTTTGAACACCATTTTCAAGACTTGCTTTTACGATTTCAGTCATATCATTCTCCTATTCTACAATCATCTTACCGTGCATCATATTCATGCCACAAGAGAAACCATACTCTCCAGCCTGTTCAGGTGTGATTTCCACTACATACTCTTCACCCATAGGCAGGTCCGCATGCACTCCAAAATCTGGGAAAACAATCTGATCTAGGCAGGGTGAAGGGTCCTTACGGTCGAAGACGATACGGGCTGGCACTGATTTCTTGAGAATAATCAACTCAGGCGTATAGCCCCCCATGACCTCCACACGAATCTCTTGGTAGTCCTTTTTTTGCTGGGCCTTTTGTCCAGATTTTTCAGGCTTTTTGAAAAACCAAAACAAGATAAACGCTATAAGGGCAATACAAATAATGGTTACAATACTATTTAACATGACGTCTCCTTTACATACAATTACATCTTACTTCTGTTACAGCGCTAACTTTCTTCTCAGAAATCACAGCTTCTAAGTCTTCCAAGTCAGCCAGAGTAAAATCACATTCCATAATCAAATCAGCCAACAAGTTCTTAATCCTACGGGAACAAACCTTGTCTTTAATATCTTTAATAAGCAAATCCCGACTTTGGTCCAAAGTTAAAAGAGCCGAATAGACAAAGGACTTGCCTTCTTTTTTCCTTGTCAGACACTCTTTCTCAACCAAACGAGCCAAAAGAGTTTGAATGGTTGACTTGGACCAGTCGAACCGCTCCGCTAAAACCCTGATCAAATCGCTACTGGTCTGTTCCCCTTGCATCCAAATAATCTTCATGACCTGCCATTCTGCATCTGAAATCTGCATAATCACACCTCCTAAATCTACATTTGTCGATCACAGTTATTAGTATACTCCGAAAATCTACATTTGTCAACTATAATTTTTATTATTTTTTCGAAAAATAGAATTTTAAGCATTTGATAAAGGATTTTCAGTCAAATTTCACTATATAAACTATAAAAATATGCTATACTGTAGAAAAAAGAAAACAACCACTAGGGGTGCGTAAAGCTGAGATTAACGACTGTTAGATCCCTTTGACTCAATCTAGGTAATGCTAGCTGATGGAAGTGGAAATGATAATGAGGACTAGCTGCTCTTCTATTACTTTCCTCAAACAGACTAGCTTTTTCTTGAGAATACAAACTTCAGTTGGTTGGGAGGTTTTAGATGACTTATTTACCCGTTGCTCTAACCATTGCAGGAACTGACCCTAGTGGCGGTGCTGGCATTATGGCTGACTTAAAGTCGTTCCAAGCTAGAAATGTCTATGGAATGGCCGTTGTGACCAGTCTTGTCGCTCAAAATACCAGAGGCGTTCAATTAATCGAGCACGTCTCCAACCAAATGCTGGAAACTCAATTGGAGAGTGTCTTTTCGGATATCAAGCCTCAGGCTGTAAAAACAGGGATGTTGGCAACTACTGAGATCATGGAAATCATCCAACCCTATCTTAAAAAGCTGGACTGCCCCTACGTTCTTGACCCTGTTATGGTCGCAACAAGCGGTGATACCCTGATTGATACCAGTGCGAGAAGCTACCTAAAAACAAATCTGCTTCCCCTTGCAACCATTATCACTCCCAATCTTCCTGAAGCCGAAGAGATTGTTGGTTTTTCGATTCATGATCCAGAAGACATGCAGCGTGCCGGTCGCCTGATTATAAAAGAATTTGGTCCTCAGTCCGTTGTTATCAAAGGTGGCCATCTTGAAGGTGGTGCCAAGGATTTCCTCTTTACCAAGGATCAACAATTTGTCTGGGAAAGTCCACGAATTCAAACCTGTCACACCCATGGTACTGGATGTACCTTTGCTGCTGTGATTACGGCTGAACTAGCCAAGGGCAGAAGTCTTTACCAGGCAGTTGATAAGGCCAAGGCCTTTATCACAAAAGCCATCCAAGACGCTCCTCAACTCGGTCATGGTTCTGGACCAGTCAACCATACAACTTTTAAAGATTAAGAAAAAACTCTCTAGTTCCTACTTTAAGGGAATTAGAGAGTTTTTGATTAGGAAACAATGTCATCTAGCTTTGTTAAAAAGGCATGCGCTTTTGCTTCAATATCTTCTGCCTGCATCAGATCACGTACAACAGCTACTCCAGCTATACCCGTGCCAATAAGTTGGTCAATATTCTCTGACGTCAGGCCTCCGATAGCAACTACTGGAATAGCGACCGTTTGGCAAATTGTTTTCAAGGTTGAAATCAGGGTAATGGGTGCATTTTCTTTGGTCGTAGTCGGGAAAATGGCTCCTGTTCCCAAGTAATCCGCACCCGATGTTTCTGCTTCGAGGGCTCTTTTAACTGTTTTAGCAGTGACACCGAGGATTTTTTCAGGACCCAATACTTTGCGGGCAACCGAAACTGGTAGTTCATCGTCGCCTATATGCAACCCAGCAGCATCAACCGCGAGACAAACATCCAAACGATCATCGATAATCAAGGGTACTTGATAGGCATCTGTTATTTCCTTGACTTGTTTTGCCAGTTGATAGTATTGATTGGTAGTGAGATTTTTTTCTCGTAGTTGGATGATGGTAACGCCTGAACGGCAGGCTGTCTCGACTTTTTCAAGAAAGCTTTCCAAGGAATCTTGGTAGCGATTGGTTACCAGATATAGTCTGAGTGCTTCTCTATTCATAAATATCTCCTTTGATAGCTTTTAGCCAGTTTTCGTCTCTTTTTAGGATAGAGAGCTGATTGAGAACTTGGTAACGAAAATCTTCCAATCCCATTCCTTGAACAAGTATTCTCTCAGCAGAGATATTGAGATAAGAGACCGCTAGGCAAGAAGCTTCAAAGGCAGTCTTTCCTTGGCTGAGAAAAACAGCTGTCAAGGCTCCAACCAGGTCTCCTGTCCCTGTTATCCAGTCCAATTCGTCACAGCCATTCCTCAATACAGCAACTTGATTTTCTGAAACGATGAGGTCCTTGGGACCCGTGACTAAGAATGACATACCAGGATAAAGCTGACACCAGTCTTTCAAGAATTGAAGCAAATCCTCAGTTTCTTGATCTTTAGCACTAGCATCGACCCCGACTCCATGGTGTTTTAAGCCAACAAGACTTCGGATTTCCGACATATTCCCCTTAAGGACTGTAGGCTTGTATTCTAAAAGGTCCCTGACTAGGTCCTTACGATTGGATGAAGCTGCTACGCCAACCGCATCTACTACCATTGGGAGACAAGTTTGAGCTGCATAAGAAGCTGCCATACGGATTGCTTTCTCCTTCTCAGCTGACAAATGCCCCAAATTGATGAAGAGGGCTTGACTTTGCTTAGTAAAATCAAGAACCTCACGGGGATCATCTGCCATAACAGGTTTGCATCCCAGAGCCAAAATGCCATTTGCCAGCATCTCACAAGAAATCTCATTGGTAATACAGTGAATCAAGGAACTGGTTGCTAGAGGGAAAGGATTTGTCAATTTCTGCATCAGTCTATCCTTTCACTGAAAAAATATCCTTGCACTTTTTTAAAGAATTCCTGCTTGATTAAAAATCGAAAGGCAAGAAAAGCTATGGCTGTACCGATCAAGGTTGCTCCGAAAAATCGAGGAGTGTAGATAAACCAACTGAGCTTGGCCGCAGATCCCGTAAAGAGAACCATAACAGGATAGGAAACAATAGAACCGATAACCCCTGTTCCCAAGATTTCTCCTAGGGCAGAATAGTGAAATTTCCGACCATACTTATAAAAGAGACCTGCAAGGAGGGCTCCAAAAGTAGCTCCTGTTAGGGCCAAAGGGGGAATGCCCTGAGTTGACATACGGATAAAGGCTGTCACTGTAGCCATGACCAAGGCATAAACAGGTCCCATCATGATTCCTGCCAGAATATTGACTACACTGGACATCGGTGCCATTCCCTCAATTCGAAAGATGGGTGTAAGAACTACGTCAAGGGCAATCATCATGGATAAAATGGTTAATTTGTGAACTTGAAGTTGGTGGTTTCTCATTTTCTATTGCTTCTCTTTTTCTAAGGACTGTAAATCACTCGTCCAGGTTTGATGTTGGTAAGCCATCTCCCAAAACTTGGCTTCCATGTGGACACTTCTGTGGAAGGCCTCTAGCATTTTTTGTTTGTCTGTCTCGTTGCTTTCGCGATAGAGCTGATTGACCAGGGCTTCTTCCTCTTTAATCTGCTGTTCTAACTCATCGGTGATATAGGTCTCAATCCACTGTTGATAAAGAGGATTCGGGGATGGTTTGCGATTAAGTGCCTTGCCCAAATCATGGTATAACCAAGGACAAGGCAGCAAACTAGCAAAAGCAATGCCCAAGTTTGGCTCTGCAAACTGTCGATAAATATGAGAAATGTAATGATAACAGGTTGGAGCGATTGGATGTTGCTCCATTTCCTGGTCGCTTATTCCTAATTCCTTGAAAAATTGTTGGCGGATAAACAACTCACCCTCCACTAAACTCTGAGCATTTTGTTTCAAGAGTCTTTTCATCTCTTGGTTTGAAGTCTTATCAGCCAAGAGGTGATAGGCTTCTGAAAAAGACTTCAGATAGTAGGCATCCTGAATCAGGTAATAGCGAAAGATGGAAGGTTCCAACGTTCCCTCTTGTAACTGTAGAACAAAGGGATGCTGAAAGGAAGCCTGCCAAGCTTCCCTGGATAATTCCATCGCAATATCTGTAAATTCCATAATAACTCCTTTATAAAAATAGACTGGTTTGAAGCAATAAAAAGAACAGCAGGTAGATTAATTTTGTTTTTTTAGAAATATAAAAAGTCCGATAGCGATTCTCCAACTGCGCATGTTCGTCATATCCATGTGCAGACAGAGCTCTCAAGTAGAGATGGCGCCATCTAAAGACCGTCATCAGAACCTTGCTGTAAATCAAGGGCGACCAAACATGCAATTTTTGGCCACGCAGTAAGCAAGCTTCCTTGAGGGACTTGATTTCTTGTTGAATGAGGGGAAAGGCATTGAATACCACAATTAAGGCATAGGCCCAAGACCGTGATAACCCCTTTTGAGCCAAGTACAAGAGAAGCTCTTTTAAGGAAATACTAGAAACAAAGACAAGGCCGATACAAACGGTCACAAAGGCCCTCGTTCCAAGCATCACTGCCTGCGAAGCATCTCCATGTAACTGAACTGCCCAGTAGTTGGCAAAGGATGGTAAGATGGCGAGTACGAGCATCCAAGCCAACAATTTAAATCGACGGTAGTAGAGCATGAAGAGAATGCAAAATGCGACTACTGAAAGATTAAGAGCAATCGAAGGAAGGAAAGATGTTTCCAAGGATAAAATCAGCAAGAAAAGACTAATAATCGGTGTCTGAGTTGCTACTTTGATCATACTACCTCACCTCCCCTAGAGTATCATTTTTCAGAGATGGGAGAGGTTTGCTGATAGTCACTTCTTGAAGATGGCTGAGACCCTCACTAGTCATCTCAATCCAATAATCAACCACAGAAATCAAGGGATCTAAACGATGGCTAATGATCAAAAAACTTCTTCCTTGATTTCTCTCCTCCAAAATCCACTTGCAAAAATAATGGCAAGCTCTATCATCCAAACCAGCAAATGGCTCATCTAGCAAGATCACAGAAGCCTTGCTGGTCAAGATAGTTAAAAGCTGAAGTATCTTTTGCTGGCCACCACTTAATTGATAGGGACTCTTATCGAGTGCCTGCTCCAGATCAAAATATCCTAAAGCTTGGAGAATCCGCTGATTTCTTTCAGAGTCTGGACTATCTAATTGCAGTTCCTCTCTCAGACTGCCTCGGATAAACTGCTTCTCAGCTTCCTGAACAACACCAGTCAGATCGCGATACAAACTTTTTTTCTTTTTTAGAACACAACTCTTCCAAGTAATGCGCCCCTTATACTTTTGAAATTGAAGAATAGACCGAAAGAGGGTTGATTTCCCGACACCATTGTCACCCAAGATACAGGAAATCCCTTGGTAGATAGTAAAATCAGCAATCGAAAAGAGGGGGCGATTCCCCAGCTCACAAGTCATACGGTCTATATAGAATAGTTCTAGGCTAGAGGCAACTTCCTTTGAAGCAACCTGTGTCATCTCAGAGGTTGAGATTTGAAACACTTCTCTTAGTTGTCCCTCTCTTAGCTCCACCATATGGTCGATATAGGCTTCATAGTCTGATAAATCATGGTCACACAGGATGACTGTCTTCCCATTAGAGGCCAACTCTTTTAGAATCTCTAGAATCTCCAGCCTACTTTTTCGGTCAATGGAAGCAAAGGGCTCATCCAAGAGATAGACTCTAGGATTCATGGCAAAGAGGACAGCTAGCGCAGCCTTTTGCTTTTCCCCACCTGATAGGTGATGAATGGGACGGTTCAAGATTGCCTTACAGCGACATTGCCGGACCACCTCAGCTATTTTAGCATCAATCTCCTGCACAGGATGGCCAATATTTTCCAAGGTAAAAATCAGCTCCTCAAACAAGTTCTCCATGGTGAATTGATGATTGGGATTTTGAAAGAGAATGCCAACCGTCTGGATACGTTCAACGATAGAAAGCTGACTGACCTGGTTTCCATCTATCAGGACTTGACCACTATAGGGTAAGGAAGTGACCTGGGCAATGATTTGAAAAAGGCTGGATTTTCCTGAACCACTGCTCCCAACTAACAAGGTAAAAGCTTGCGCATGAAAAGTAAAATCAATCGGTTCCGAAAAGATTGGGGATTGAATCCCTCTTAATTCCAGGCCCATCTATGCCTTGCCTCCAGCTGCAAACTGATGATAGAGTTTGACAATGGCACGAACCAAGATGGTACAGAAGAAAAAGACGGAAATAAAACGCACCACCAGCAAGGAGAGGACAAAAGGAAGAGAAAAGGCATAGTAACCTAATTTAATGTATTCATAGATAAAGCTAAAAAGGGTAATCCCAATACTATTAGCAGTTAGAGAGAGCCAACTTTCATAACGATTCTTGGTCACAAGAAAGCCAAATTCACTTCCCAACCCTTGAATCAAACCAGACAAAAGAGCACCTAGACCGAATTGGCTACCATAAAGGACTTCAGCAAGAGCAGCGAGTACTTCTCCAATCGTTGCACTTCCGACTCTTGGAACAAAGATAGCCGCAATGGGCGCAGCCATACACCAGAGACCAAAGAGGATTTCATTGGCAAAAGCCTGTAAACCAAGAGGGGCTAAAATCAGGGTGAGGATATCAAACAGATAGCCTGAGCCCACAAAAACGCCACCAAAAAAGATAGACAAGAAAGCAAGTAAGATAACATCTTTTAACTGCCATTTTTTCAACATAAAAAACTCCTTTTTTAAAGAAAAATGGGGCATTCAAGGAGAGCTACCGAAAGGCTTGACGTCAAGCCTGTCCTCTTTTGATAAACAAAAAACTCCAATTACAAACGAGAATTAGAGTTTACCTTACAAGATTAGACAGTTCTTTTCGACATACGA